>JAXDKY010000079.1:0-8831 GCA_034666885.1 Chloroflexota bacterium | reverse complement strand
CGGACCGAACGACGTTTCGGCCGAGGTGCTGGCCGCCCTCGGCTCGCCCATCCTCTATCACTACGACCCGGTGTTCCTGGATCGGTTCCGCCGGACCGAGGCGCAGGTCCGGGAGATCTTCCAGACCCGCACCCACGACATCATCCTCATGCAGGGTGAAGCCGTGCTCGGCCTCGAGGCGGCGGCGCGCGCCGTCGTCGCGCCCGGGATGGCCTGCCTCAACCTGGTCAGCGGCGTATTCGGCAAGGGCTTCGGGTACTGGCTCACGGCCATCGGCGCGGAGTTGCACGAGATCGAGGTCGGTTACGACGACGCCATCGATCCGGCGGCGGTCGCGGCCTATCTCGATGCGCACCCCGACATCGCGATGGTGTCCGTGGTGCATTCCGAGACCCCATCGGGCACGCTCAACCCGGTCCGTGAGCTTGGCCCCATCGTCCGGGCCCACGACGCGGTCACGATCGTCGACGTGGTCTCCTCCTTTGGCGGGGTCGAGCTCCAGTCCGAGGCGTGGCAGCTCGACCTGCTCGTCGCAGGGCCGCAGAAATGCCTTGGCGGACCGCCGGGCATGTCGCTCATGGCCGTGAGCGACCAGGCCTGGGCGGCCATCGAGCGCAATCCCTCAGCGCCTCGCGGCTCCTTCCTGTCGCTCCTCGACTGGCGAGAGCAATGGCACGGCGACGGGCGTTTCCCGTTCACCCCGTCGGTGTCCGATGTCCACGGTGTGCTCGCGGCGACCGACGCGCTGCTCGCCGAGGGGCTCGCCGCAAGTCAGGCGAGGCATGCGCGCATCGCGGCCGCAGCCTGGGCCGGCGTCGAGGCGATGGGCCTGCGGCCGTGGCCCGTCCGGCGCGACATCGCGTCAGCCTGTGTCACCGCGATCGCCGTGCCCGACGGGCTGACCGATATCCAGGTGCGCGACCACGCCCGATCGCGGTACGGGGTCCAGCTGTCCGCGGGCCAGGGCGCGGGCAATATCCTGCGGCTCGGCCATATGGGAGCCACGGCGCGACCGATCCTGATGGTCGCGGGGCTCGCCGCCATCGGACGATCGCTGGCCGATCTCGGAGCGAAGGTGGACATCGGCGCCGGTCTCGACGCGGCCCTGGCGGCGCTATCGGCCAGCGGGGAGGGAAGCGCGCGTTGACCACCCTCGCGCCGTTCGAGCTCCACCGTGCGACCTCGGTCGAGGGAGCGACGGAGCTACTCGAACAGCACGGTGACGATGCCGTGGTCTATGCCGGCGGCACCGAGCTCGTGCTGCTCATGAAGCTCGGTTTTGCCGCGTACGGCCATCTGGTCGACATCAAGCCCATCGCCGAGCTGTCGGGCATCGCGGTCAACGACGGGACGCTGCGGATCGGGGGGGCCGTCACGCATCGGGCGATCGAACGTTCGCCAGAGGTCGCCGCCGGCTGGCCCGAGTTCATCGCCATGGAGCGCGGCCTCGCCAATATCCGCGTTCGCGCGATGGGAACGCTCGGTGGCAACCTGGCCTTCGCCGATCCGCATTCGGATCCGGCGGCGTTCCTGCTCGCCGCCGACGCCAGGCTCGTCCTTGGACACGGCGCGGCGCGGCGGAGCGTTCCGGTCGGGGACTTCATCCAGGGTCCGTACACGACGGCGCTCGAGCCGGGCGAGCTGGTGGTGGCGATCGACACGCCAGCGCTGCCCGTCGGCGCCGGCATGGCCCACCTGCGGTTCGCCTTCCACGAGCGTCCGGCGGTCACGGTGAGTTCCCTCGTCCGCGTGGAGGAGGGCCACATCGCCGAGGTCCGGATCGCCGTAGGTTCGGTCGGCGTCATCGCCGTCCGGGCGGCGGCAGCCGAGGGGATGCTCGTGGGCCTGGACGCGCGGGAGCCGGAAGCCGCCGTGCTGGCCACCGCCGGAGCCGCTGCGGCCGACGCGAGCGACCCTGTCACCGATGCGAACGGCTCCGCCGAGTACAAGCGGCACCTCGTGGCCGTGCTCGTCGGACGCGCGGTGCGAGCCGCGATCGCGAATGGTCCGGGCCCGGCCGCGGCGCCCGCCTGAGCCCGACGGAAAGGATCGACCGAGATGACCGATGACGTGCGCGACCTCGCCATTCGCCGGGCCGTCGATGGGCGGACGCCGCTCGCGCGCGAGGTCATGACGTACATCCACGACCACCCGGAGCTGGCGCACACCGAATTCGACAGCGCCGCATATCTCGCCCGGGTGCTCCGTGACCTCGGTCTCACGGTCGAGACGGGGATCGCCGGCATGGAGACCGCCTTTCGCGCGACGTTGCGTGGCGGTCGGCCCGGACGGACGGTGGGACTCGTCGCGAACTACGACGCGGTGCCATCGGTGCCGAGCACGGGCGGCTACGAAGCGATCCACGCCTGCGGCCATGGTCCGATCGCCGCGGGGGTCGTCGCCGCGGTGGCTGCCCTCGCGGCCGACATCGACGACCTTGCCGGCAGCGTCGTGGTCATGGGCTGTCCGGCCGACGAGATCCATGCACCGGAGACCGTGGCTCGCGGCGGCGGCAAGGCCTTGAGCGTGGCGGCCGGAGCCTGGGACGGGATCGACGTGGCGTTATACGCGCACCCGGAGTTCCTCGACACGGTCTGGGCGGCATCCGCCTGGATGCGTCGCGACACCGCTCGCCTCCACGCGACGCGGACGATGATCAACGGCGCGCCACAGCCACTCTTGACGACCGTGGGCGCCCTGATCTCGGCCGCGGTCGCCGCGCCCGCGGCCCAGGTCATGCTCGAGACGCTCGAAGTCGACGGCGACGTCGAAGAGGGGACCGGTCTCGGGGCGTTGGCGCGCTTCCTCCTGTGGGCTCCCGACGAGGCTGGACTCGACGAACTCGCGGCGGGCCTCCGGGCAGCCGTCGCCGCCGACTGGGAACGCGGTGTCCCCGTCCCTGGCATCGTGCCCGACGCCACCGTCGCGGGCCTGGTCGCTTCGGCGCATCGTGCCGCCGGACGTGATTACGTCGAGCCGCCCATGCCGCTGCCCTTCGCGACCGACTTCGGATCGATCAGCCGGCGACTCCCATCGGCGCTGATCGGCCTCGGGCGCCCCGGCGGCTGGGCCTTCCACATGCCCGAGGGCGCCGCACAGTTCGCATCGGAGGACGGCGTCCAGGCGAGCGTCGATCTCGCCACCGTCCTCGCGCTGGCGACGGATCGCCTCAGCGCACCCGCTTGAGGCTGACGGCCGGTCTCCTCGGCGCCGCGCTGGTCGGCCTGCTGTGGGTCGTTCTGGGCGTCGTCGCCCGACCGATCGAGCAGACCTGCGACCCGCAGCTGACGAGGCCCGTCTGTCTGGAGACGATCGATGCCGCGCTGCGCAAGGGCCTGCCCGCGATCCATCCACTCCTCCTCACCGCTCGCGCCGAGCCCGGACCCGCCGCCGGAGCCGACCAGCTCGGGCACCGAGCGACGGTTCACTTCGGACTGGCGGGCGTCCCAGGGCCCGTCAGCGTTCGACTCTTCTTCGACACCGGGGCGCACTGGGGCGGGATCCCGGACCGGGGGGCAGCGGAGCTGGCGGTCTGGTCGCTGGCGGAGGGGATCGTGATCGCCGCCGCCGCAGCGGGAGCTTGGACCCTGTTCGACCGACGGCGACGCCGGGTCGCCGACTGACCGGCGGGCGTCAGCCGAGCTGTTCGATCTCGACCAGGTAGCCGTCCGGATCGACGACATAGAACCGCACGCCACCCCACGGGGCCTCCCACGGCTCGCCCAGGAAGGTCACATCCTCCGTCTCGAGTCGGCGACGGACGGCCCGCGCGTCGTCCACCTCGAGGACGAGGACGATCGGCAGGCGGCGCACATCGTCGGGCACGGCCATCGCGATGCCGGGCCGGTCCGGAGCCGGGTGACCCTGCTCTGCGAGCGAGAGGCGGACCCCATTTCTCGTCAGCGTGGCGTAGGGCGGATCGTCGTAGAGCGCGTCCACATCGAAGCCGAGGTGTTCCGTGTAGAAGGCGACCGAGCGATCGACGTCGGCCACGGCGAGGATGGCGCCGACACGGCGGACGGGGAAGCTGGCCACGGGCCGGCGACCTAGTGGCGCGTGTGACCGCCGTCGACGACGAGCATCGAGCCCGTCACCCAGCGGGCTTCTTCGGATGCCAGGAAGGCGACAGCGGGGGCGATATCGGCCGCCAACCCGCGCCGCGGGATAGCCTGCAGGCTCTGCACGAAGTCGAACGCCTCCGCGTGCGGGCTCGCCAGCACCCCCTCGGTCTCGGTCAACCCCGGTGCGACCGAGTTGACGGTGATCCCGTACTTGCCGAGCTCCGTGGCGAGCGCCCGCGTGAAGCCGAAGACCCCGCCCTTCGCCGCGACGTAATGCGCGAGGTTCGGTGTGCCCGCGACGATCACGTTCGAGGCGACGTTGACGATGCGGCCGTAGCTCGCCTTGCGCATCTCATCCGACGCGGCCCGGCAGGTCAGGAACACGCCGTCGAGATTGACCGCCATGATCCGTCGCCATTCTGCGAAGTCGATGTCGTCCCAGGCGGTGAACGGCACGATGGCCGCGTTGTTGACGAGGATGTCGAGACGTCCGAACCGCTCGACGGTCGCGGCGACCATCTCGCTGACGGCGCCAGGGTCCGAGACGTCGACGGTCAGCCCGATGGCATTTGGCTGCGCCGCGGCGGCTTCCGCCGCACCAGGGCCATTGATATCGGCGACGGCAACGGCAGCCCCCTCTGCCGACAGCTTGTCGACGATCGCCCGGCCGATACCCTGCGCGCCACCGGTGACGATGGCGACGCGATCCTTGAGCATCATCAGGTCAGCTCCTTGATGGTCAGGCGCCGTAGAAGTCTGGAGCGTGCTTCCAGGTCAGCCACGGGTCCATGTCGTGCGACGGGAAGATCTCGGCGTCGTGCTGCTTCGCCATCGACTTGATCCGCTTCAGGGCGGAGATCGAGGCGACCGGGTCGAGGTGGAAGCCGCCGACGATCATCCGCTCGAGCGTCTCGAACGTGTAGGCCGCATCGCCCGGGAAGATCATCGGCCGGCGGCCGTCGGGCTCGGCCAGGAGCGACACGTGCCCGATCGTGTGGCCGGCGGTCTCGAACAAGGTCAGGCCCTTGGCGATCTCGGTGTCTCCCTCGATGTACTCGCGCTTGAGCGTGGGCGCGTAGAAGCTCAGGTCTGAGTAGCCGAGGCGCTCGAAGGGTTCGGGCACCAGGCACGACCGGAGCTCGAGCTTGCTCGTGATGAGCGTCGCGTTCGTGAGGAACCGGTTCCCGCCGACGTGGTCGAAATGGAAATGGGAATTGATGACGTAGTCGATGGCCTCGGGCTTGACACCGATCTTTCCGAGCTGCGCCGGCAACGTCTGTTCGGGCGTCTGTTCCGGCAGCTCGAATGGCAGGACCTTGTTGACGTGGTCCAGGTCGTAACCGGTGTCGAAGATGAACTTCCCTTCGGGGTGGTCGATGTAGACGCCGTAGACCGGGAAACGGACCGGGGTGCCGACGTCGATGTGCCACAGGACATCGGACCGGTCGATGACCAGCGAACCCAGGTCGAGCAGGTAGATCTTCACCGGGACATCTCCCTCCGGATCAGCTCAGGGCCTTGCGCACGGCAACCAGCTTCGCGCCGCGCTGCGCGCGGAGCTGACCGATCTCGTCGTCCGTGTAGTCGAACAACCCACCCTTGGTCTTGAGGCCGAGGCGACCGCGCTCGACGAGGTCGCGGATCGTCGGCGAGACCTCGGCGGCATTGGACAGGTCGGGGTTCAGGTAGCTCGCGACGCTCGTGTAGATGTCCATGCCCGCCATGTCGAGCAGCTGCATCGGAGGGATGACCGCGAGCTTGTAACCGATGCCCCACTTGACGTTGAGATCGAGCTCTTCGCGGCCGATGACGCCCTCGTCGACGAGCGCGAGACACTCGCGCATGATCGCGTACAGGACCCGGTTCTCGACGAAGCCCGGAACCTCCTTTTTGAGGAGGCACGAGTAATAGCCGATGTCCTCGATGACTGCGATCGTGCCGTCCACGGCCGCCTGGGATGTCTTCTCGCCGGGGACGACTTCGATCATCGGGATCAGGTGCGGCGGGTTCGACCAGTGCATGACGACCACGCGCTCGGGATGGGCCAGGCCCTCGGCGATCTTCGTCGCGGGGATGCCCGACGTGTTGGAGGCGAGGATCACGTCCGGGCCGACATGCTGCTCGTATTCCCGATAGACCTGCTGCTTGAGTTCGAGCTTCTCGGGTACGGCCTCGATCACGAACTCGGCATCCGCGAGGGCGTCGGCAACGCTGCCGACGTAGGTGGCCGAACCACCGTCGACCGTCGGCGTCTCCAGCCGATCGAGCACGCCCCACGCGAGGTCGTAGCCGGCCTTCGCGCGCTCGAGGGCTTCGGGGCTCGTGTCGTACAGGCTGACCTGCATGCCCGCCCGAGCGAGGACAGCGCCCATCCCCGGGCCCATGGTTCCGGTACCCATCACGGCGACTTTCGAGAACCTGGTCATGCGGTTGCCTCCTCCTGCTGATCTGCGCGATTCGTTGTCTGGATGGCACGCCACACGCGCTCCGGCGTGAGGGGCAGTTCGCGAACGGGTACGCCGGCAGCGGCGACGGCCGTCGCGACCGCCGCGATGATCCCAGCCAGGGCACCCTCGCCACAGCCCTTGGCGCCGAATGGACCGGGACCGTCCGCGTTCTCGACGATGACGCACTCGGACGCCGCGGGCAGGTCCATCACGCTCGGGATGCGATAGTCCAGGAGGTTGTCATTGACGAGGACGCCGTCGCTGAAGACCATCTCCTCGAAGAGCGCGTTGCCGATCCCCTGCATCGTGGCGCCCTCATCCTGGCGCTCGACGAGCTGCGGGTTGATGGCTCTCCCGACATCGGCGATCGTGGCCGTGCGCAGGATCGTCACGACCCCGGTGTCGCGGTCAACGTCGACTTCGGCGGCTCCGATGCATACCTCCCAGAAGACCGGGCCTTCGGCATACGACCCGGTGCCCTCAGGGTGCACGCCGCCCTCGCCGATGAGCTGCCCGCCGCTGAGCCCGAAGCGCTTGGCGATGAGGTCCGGATAGGACCGTGATTCCGCGCCGCACCAGGCGGCCCCGTCTCGCAGCGCGATCGATGCGACCTCGTCCGGCCAGATCGTCGCGGCGATATCGAGGAGATCCGTGCGAATGGCGTCGGCGGCACGTTGGACCGCGAGGCCCGCGAGCGTAGTCGAGCGACTGGCACCCGTGGATCGATCGTACGGCGTGAATTCGGTGTCCGTCCCCCGGCAGGTCACCTGTTCGGCGGGCATGGCGAGGACCTCGCCGGCGATCTGGGCGAACGCTGTTCGCTGGCCCTGACCCAGCTCGGTCGAGCCCACCAGGACGACTGCGGTCCCGTCGGCTTCCATGCGCACGACGGCGCTCGACACCGGATGGGCACCCGCGGCGAGCAGCCCGACGGCCACACCGCGCCCGGTGCCCGCAACGGGATCCCGAGACCAACCGAGCGCCTCGGCGACCTTCTCGACATCGCCGATGAGGTCGGCGTCGAGCGGCTTGCCCCCGGGTCGCACCTGCTCTCCCGGGCGGAGCAGGTTGCGCCGCCTGATCTCGATCGGATCGAGACCCACGCGGCGGGCGACCTCGTCGACTTGCAGCTCGCCGGCCCACTGGAGATGGGATGCGCCGAAGGCCCGATACGAGCCGGATGGAGCCGTGTTCGTATAGACGCAGTCCGCCTGGACCCGAACCGCCGACCATCGATACGGACCGGGCGCCGCGTCCCCGCCGGTCGCGGTCACGCGGGGTCCGTTGTCGGCGTACGCACCGGTGTCGAACGAGGCCTGGACGTCGCGTGCCAGGAGGCGGCCGTCGCTGGTCGCCGCCGTCCGGACCCTGGCTTTGACGTTGTGTCGGCGGGTCGTGACCATCGATTCGTCGACTCGATTGACGATCCGCACCGGACGCCCCGCCTTGCGCGCCAGCGCGACCGTGAGGGGCTCCATCTTCGTGTAGGACTTGCTGCCGAATCCGCCGCCGAGGTACGGGACCGTGATGCGCACCCGCCCGAGCGGCACGTTGAAGAGCGCGGCGATCTCGGCCCGGACGAGGAAGGGATGCTGGCAGGTGGCCCACAGGCGGATCCCAGCGCTGTCGACCTGGGCGACGACGCTGTGGGTCTCCATCGCGTACTGGTACACGCTGGGAAACACGTAGTCGCCCTCGACGACGATGTCGGCCGTCGCAAACACGGCCTCGATATCGCCCCGTTCGATGCCGTAGCGGTAACAGACATTGCCCTCGCGTTCCGGCAACGTTCCGAGGCCATGGAAGTCGCCCGGTCGAAGCGGATCGTCGTGCACGAGGCCCGCCCCCGGCTGGAGGGCATCGTCGAGGCTGGCTACCGGCGGCAGTTCTTCGTAGTCCACGACGATCGCCCGAACCGCCGCCTCCGCGATCCCGGGCTCCGTCGCGGCGACCGCGGCGACAGGCTCGCCGGCGAACCGGACCCGGTCGATGGCAAGGATCGGTCGGTCCTTGATGGCGTGGCCGTAGAACGGATCGATATCCATGAGGTCGGCTGCCGTGAGGACGGCCACGACCCCGGGGATCGCCAGCGCCGCGCTCGAGTCGATCGAGCGGATCCGAGCGTGGGCATACGGGCTTCGCAGGACCTTCCCGTGCAGCATCCGGGGAACCACGAGGTCACCGACGAACTGCGCCTCGCCGCGGAGCTTCTCGGCCGCGTCCACTCGCGCCATCGATCGACCGACCTGGGGCCTGGAGCGGGAGTCGACCTCGGGCGGGCTGATTACGCTCATTCGGCGCTCGCGGGGGCGACGAGGTCCGC
>JAXDKY010000078.1:0-2908 GCA_034666885.1 Chloroflexota bacterium | reverse complement strand
CTCGACGCCGGCGCCGGCCAGTCGCTGGCCGACGACGCCCGCTTCACCGCCCTCGTCGGGCGGGTCGGCGCGGCCCACACCGCCATCAGCTTCGTCGACATCGCCGCCGTGCGCGGCCTCGTCGAGGGCCAGCTGGGCAAGGCGACGCCGAAGGAGCGAGCGGACTACGAAGAGTCCATCAAGCCATTCCTCACCCCATTCGACGCGTTCGTCGGGGCGACCGTCACCGGCGGCGCGCTCGACCAGCAGCACGCGCTCATCACCGTCAAGTAAGCCCAGAAGGAGGCACCACAGCACCATGGCAGTCCGTATCCGGCTGACGCGCGTCGGCGCGAAGAAGCAGCCGAGCTATCGAGTCGTCGTCGCCGACGCCCGCAGCGCCCGCGACAGCCGCGCGATCGAGACGCTCGGCCATTACAACCCGCGTACCGAGCCGATCGAGTTCGTCGTGGACGCCGAGAAGGCCAAGGCATGGCTCGCCCAGGGCGCCCAGCCGTCCGAGACCGTCGTCCGCCTCTTCAAGCAGGCCGGCATCCTGCCCAGCGGCAAGTAGGAGCACCCACATGGCAGCCAAGGAACTGGTCGAGTACGTCGCGAAGTCGCTGGTCGACGATCCCGACGCGGTCAAGGTCGAAGTCGTCGAAGAGGACGGCGCGACCGTCATCGAGCTCCACGTCGCCGAGGACGACATGGGCAAGGTCATCGGGCGCAATGGCAGCGTCGCGAAGGCGCTCCGGACCCTCTTGAAGGTCACGGCCGCGCGCGACGGCGAGCCGGTCCAGCTCGAGATCGTCTGAGCGAGGCCCCGACGATCGCTACCGAACGGCTCGCGGTCGCCCTGGTTCGGGGCGTCCACGGGCTTCGCGGTGCCGTCCGGGTGGAGGTCCTGACCGACCGGCCGGAGGCGCGATTCGTCCCCGGCGCCGTCCTCTATCGCGAGGGATCCGAGGAACCCCTGACGATCGCGTCGGCCGAGGCCGTCGCCGATGGCCCCGGTTGGCGGATCCGGTTCCGGGAGATCGGGTCGCGCGAGGCCGCCGACACGCTCCGGGCCGCCTATCTCGAGACCGCGGTCCGGCCCGACGCCGACCTCGCCCGGGGCGAGGTCTACTGGCACGAGGTGGTCGGCGTGCCCGTCCGCGGCGTCGACGGCGCCGAGCTCGGCACCGTGCAGGACATCTACCGGGTCGCCGACAACGAGGTCTACATCGTCGGCGGCGGCGCGTACGGCACGTTCGACGTGCCCGCGGTCCGGGCGTTCATCCGGATCTTCGCGCCGCGCCGCGGCGAGATCGTCGTTGACGCTGAGGCGCTCGACCTTCGACCACCGAAACAGCGCGCCACCGATGGCGACCGACCGAGGGCGCCCCGGCGAACCTCGCATCGGCGCAAGCGGCCCGCCGCCGATCCCCCGGAGGCTGCCGCCGATCCCGCGGGGGCTGCGGCCGAGCAAGGGCCTGCCGAGCAGGGGCCGGCCGAGCAAGGGCCGGCTGAGCAGGCACCCGACTCCGACATCGAACCGGCAAGCGCGGCGGACCCGGATCCGACCCGATGACGCTCGAGATCGACGTCCTGACCCTCTTCCCGGCGATGGTCGCCGGACCGCTCGCCGAGAGCATCCCCGGTCGCATCCAGGAACAGGGTCTCGCAACGATCCGCATCCACGACCTGCGCGAGTTCGGGTTGGGGCGCCACAAGTCCGTCGACGACACGCCCTACGGTGGCGGGGCGGGGATGGTGATGCGGGTGGAACCCCTGGTGGCCGCGATCGAGTCCGTCCGCCGGCCCGGATCGACGGTGATCCTGCTCGATCCGTCCGGGGAGGTGTTTCGGCACGAACGGGCGGCCGACCTCGCGCTGCGCGGCCACCTCGTCTTCATCTGCGCTCGCTACGAGGGCGTCGACGAGCGGATCCGTGCGTTCGTCGACCTGGAGCTCTCGATCGGCGATTACGTGCTGACCGGCGGCGAGTTGCCGGCCCTCGTCGTGATCGATGCCGTGATCCGGCTACTGCCGGGCGCCATCGACGACCTGTCGACCGCGGAGGAGTCCTTCAGCGCCGGACTGCTCGAGTATCCCCAGTACACCCGCCCGTCGTCGTTCCGGGGCATGGACGTGCCCGAGATCCTGACCTCCGGCGACCACGGCGCCGTCGCCCGCTGGCGCGCGGAACAGGCGACCGCGCGGACACGCGAACGAAGGCCGGATCTGCTACCCACCGACGATCGCCCCTGAGCGGACGGCGGGGGAGCCCGTGCTATACTCCCGCACCGGTCGCCCCTTTCGCGGCCACCTCCAAACGCCCGACCTGCAGCTTCGGCTGCCCCACCTTCCAAGGAACCGCCGCGTGAACGTGCTCGACGAGATCGTCCAGGACCAGCTCCGCACCGACCTGCCGGAACTCGCCACGGGTGACACCGTGAAGGTGTCGGCCAAGGTCGTCGAGGGCAACCGCGAGCGCATCCAGGTCTTCGAGGGGACGATCATGCGTCTCCGCGGCGGCGGGATCACTCGATCGATCACGGTCCGCCGGATCGCATCGGGCGTCGGTGTCGAGCGGACCTTCAAGGTCAACAGCCCGCGGATCGAGAAGATCGAAGTCATCCGCCACGGCCAGGTCCGCCGTGCCCAGCTGTACTTCCTGCGCAAGCGCGTCGGCAAGGCGGCCACCCTGCGCGAACGCCGCACGAACGGCTGACGCCGGACCCTCGCCAACCTATCGACCCCGCCAGCCGGCGGGGTCATTCGATTCTCGAGCCGGTCACCGAGCCGGCGCGGCGCCGACTCGACTCGGGGTACCCTTGCGCTCGATGACCGTCATCGTCCCGACCCTCCGTTACGAGCGCCGCCTCTGGAACGAAGGGCTCACTCGGGTCGTGGGCGTCGATGAGGTCGGGGTCGCACCGAC
>JAXDKY010000077.1:0-7222 GCA_034666885.1 Chloroflexota bacterium | reverse complement strand
AGGCCGCGCATCTCCATCGCGTCGGCGACGCGCTTGACCGCCAGCAGGTAGGCGGCGGTGCGCATGTTGACCGATTCGCGCTGGGCCATCGCGAGGGTCTCGCCGAAGGCCTTGACCATGATCTCCTTGAGCTTGGCGTTCACGACGACCTCGCTCCAGTGGTCACGATTGAGGTCCTGGACCCATTCGAAGTAGCTGACGGTGACGCCGCCCGCGTTGCACAGGATGTCCGGGATCATGAACTTGCCGGCGTCGTACAGGATCTCGTCCGCTTCGGGGGTCGTCGGCCCGTTGGCGGCCTCGGCGATGAGACTGGCCTTCACGTTTCGAGCGTTCCGCGAGGTGATCTGGTTCTCCAGCGCGGCCGGGATCAGGACGTCGCACTGGACCTCGAGGACCTCGGCGTTCGAGATGTCGGTCGCGCCCGGGAAACCCTGGACCGTGCCGTGCTCCTGCTTCCAGCCGATGACCTTGGCGATGTCGAGGCCGCCCGGGGCATGGATGCCACCGGTCGAGTCGGACACCGCGACCACCGTCGCGCCCTCCTGGGCGATGAGCCGCGCCGCGATGGAACCGGCATTGCCGAAGCCCTGGATCGCGACGGTCGCCTTCGTCAGGTCGATGCTGAGGTGGCGGGCCGCTTCGACGATGCAGAAGACGGTGCCGCGCGCGGTCGCCTCGTTGCGGCCCTCGGAGCCGCCCAGGCTGATCGGCTTGCCGGTGACGACGCCCGGGACCGTGTAGCCCGCGTGCATGGAATAGGTGTCCATCATCCAGGCCATGATCTGGGCGTTGGTGTTGACGTCCGGCGCCGGGATGTCCTTCTCGGGCCCGACCAGGACCTCGATCTCGGTGAAGAACCGGCGGGTCAGCCCCTCGAGCTCCTTCTGGCTGAGCTTCTTGGGATCGACGATGACGCCGCCCTTGCCACCGCCGTAGGGGATGCCGACGACCGCGCACTTCCAGGTCATCCACATCGCGAGGGCCTTCACCTCGTCGAGCGAAACGTCCTGGTGGTAGCGGATGCCCCCCTTGGCCGGGCCGCGGCCCAGGTTGTGCTGGACGCGGTAGCCGGTGAACACCTGGACCGACCCGTCATCCATGTGGACCGGGAAGTGGCAGGTGAACTCGCGCCGCGGCTCGCGAAGGACGAGCCGCATCCCGTGGTCTAGGTCGAGACGCTCGGCGGCGAGGTCGAACTGTCGCTGGGCGACTTCCCATGCGTTGATGCGCGCAGCGACGTGCTCGGTGGTCATGGAAGGAGGAACCTCCGTGTCAAACGGGGCGCGTGGAACGGTGTCGGGCGGTTGGGCCGGACTTCGACGCGCGACTCATGCGGCGCCGAGTATATCCGCAGGTCGGCCGACCGCGCCTCCTCGATGGTACCGGTCGGCAAGGTTGTCGCAACCTCACCGCAACCTTCAGGGGGGAGCCCCACCCGGTTTGTAGAGGACTGCGGCCCCGACGCCGCCCGGGCCCAGGTGCGGTCCGACCGAGGCGCCGACGAGCGCGACCGAGACGTCCTCCGGCCGCAGATGGGGCAGGCGCCGCAGCATCTCCTGGCGGAAGGCTTCGACGTCCGGCGAGACCGTATGCAGGATCGCCAACCGCTCGATCGGCTGTTCCGTGATCAGTTCGATCAGCCGCTCGCGCGCCTTCGATCGGGTCCGGACGCGGTCCGCCGTGCTCACCACGCCGTGCTTCACCTTGATGATCGGCTTCACCGAAAGCAGGGTCCCGATCGCCGCCTGCGCGCCGCTGATCCGGCCGCCCTTCTTGAGGTATTCGAGCGTCTCGAGGGCGACGTACATCAGCATGTCTGGCGCCCGCGACTCGAGCGTCTCGGCGATCTCGGAGGCCGGGCGGTCGGCCTCGGCCATCTCGACGCCCATCCGGGCGAGGATGCCTTCGGCCATCGAGGCACCCAGCGAATCGACGAGGTGGATCTCGCGGTCCGGCAGCATGTCGCGAGCGACCTGCGCGCTCTTCATGGTCCCCGACAGAGAGCCCGCGACGTGGATCGAGACGATCGCCTCCGCGCCCGCCGCGAACGCGGCTTCGTAGGCCTCCTTGAAGTCGCCGGGCGACGACGCGGCCGTCGTCGGGAACGGGGCGTCCGGGGCGACCATGCGCTCCCAAAAGGCGGGCCCACTCAGTTCTACGCCCGCCTTGAAGGATTCGCTGCCGAAGTTGACGAGCAGCGGGACGACGTGGATGCCCTCGGCGGCCGCCTCCGCCGGGTCGAGGTCCGACGCGGAATCGGTGAAGATCGCGACGCGACTCAAAGGTGGCTCCTCCTCGAGACCAGACCGGCGGGCGTTGCGTTTCGCGCATGATACGGGGCCGGTCCAGCCCGCAACCGGTACGCTTGGGGCAGATGGATCGATCGCTGTGGGCCGTGCTGGCCGGCACTTTCTCGCTGCGCTTCAGCACCGGACTCACCGGCGCGATGCTGGGCGTCTACCTGGCCGCGCTCCCGAGGCACGGCGGTCCCGAGGTCGGCGCGATCACCCTGGGCGTGTTCAGCGCCCTGTTCTTCCTCGCGGAGCTCGTCCTCTCCCCCGTCTTCGGCATCCTGTCCGATCGCCAGGGCTACCGGCGGGTGATGCTCTACGGCCCGATCTTCGGGGCCGCGGCGGTGATCATGACGGGCTTCACGGCGAACCTGGGCCTCCCCGGGGCGCTGGCCATCGTCCTGGCGCCGATCACCGGAAGCTTGCTGGTCCTGGGTCTCACGCGGATCCTCGAGGGCGCGTCGACCGCAGCCAGCGTCCCGTCCATCCTGGGCTACATCGCGCAGGTCACAGCCGGCGACGAGTGGCTGCGGGGCAAGGCATCGGCCCGCTTCGAAGGCGCCACGCTGCTGGGACTGGGTGCGGGGTTCGCCGCGGCCCCGGTGACCTTCGCCCTGCTCGGACCGACGGCGTTCTTCCTCAACGCCGTCCTGTATTTGGGGGCGTTCCTCATCTTCTGGACGGTGCAGCGTCCCCCCGGCGGCGATGACCGTGGTCGCGACGCTGACGCCCCTGACGCCACGCCGCATGTCGGCGTCGAGCGCTACGCCGAGCTGCTGCGAACCTCGCACGTCTGGTTGCTGGCGCCGACCTGGATCGCGGTCAACGCCTCGATCGGCCTGTGGTTCAGCCAGTCGATCTTCCAGTTCGCCAAGGCGAACCCGGACTTCCCGACACAGCGCCTGATGCGCGGGTTCAGCCCGGTGGAGATCTCGGCCACGGCGGTCGTCATCGGGATCATCTTCGGCCTCGGACTCCTGTATTGGGGCAATCGCTTCAAGAACCTCCGCCGCACCACGATCATCCTGTACGGGATCCTGGGCGGTGGCGCGCTCGTGGCCGCCGGGCTCGTCGTGAACCACGGGCTCGACCTCCCGCTATTCGTTGTCCTTCCCGCCGCCGGGGTGGCCGCGTTCGGGCTGTTCGTACTCGCCGGCGCGACGCCGGCCGCGCTCGGCCTGCTCGCCGACATCTCGGAGCGGTTCCCCAAGGACCGTGGCGCGATCATGGGGCTGTACTCCGTGTTCCTGGCCGTCGGACAGATCATCGGGGCGCTGATCGGCGGGTTCGCGGCGAACGCCGCCGGCATCGACGGGATGCTCATCGCGACGGTCGTCCTCCTCGTCGTCGCCCTCCTGCCACTCGCCCGCTTGCGCCAGGCCGAGGACCCCGTCACCGGGATGATCGGATGATCGAGGGGCAGCCCTGGACGCCTGTACCCCTGGCCCGCGGGACCCACGGGGCGGTCGTCGCGCCGCATCACCTGGCGTCTGCGGCCGGGCTGCACGTCCTGCGGGCCGGCGGGTCCGCCGTCGACGCCGCGATCGCGACGAACGCGGTGCTGGGCGTCGTGCAACCGAACGGGTGCGGCATCGGCGGGGATGCCTTCTGGCTGATCTGGGATGCCGCCGCTTCCCGCCAGTACGCCCTCAATGGATCGGGCCGCAGTGCGGCCGGCGTCGATGCCGCGGGGCTGCGCGACCAGGGTCTGCGGGAACTGCCGAAGCGCGGACCGCTGAGCATCAGCGTCCCCGGAGCGGTCCGCTCGTGGGGCGATGCGCACGCGCGCTTCGGACGGCTCTCGCGCGACGAGGTGCTCGCCCCGGCCGTCGAGCTGGCACGGGCCGGCTTCCCGGCGTGGGACGGGTTCATCGACGCCGTCGAGCGCACGTCGCGGCTCGTCGACGAGGCGCTCGGACCGGACAGCGGGTTCGCTGCCGTCTACCGGCCGCATGGTCGTCCCTGGCAACCCGGCGAACGGGTCCGGCTGCCGGCCCTGGCAGCCACGCTGGAGCACCTCGCCCGAGACGGGTTCGACGCCTTCTACGATGGCGACATCGGCGAGCGCCAAGCCAGCCTCCTGGCGTCGGTCGGATGCGCGATCCGCGTCGAGGACCTGCGCGAGCACACCTCGACGTGGGACGAGCCCATCTCGATCGACTACCGGGGTGTCCGCGTCACGACCCACCCGCCGAACAGCTCCGGAGTGGTCGCGCTCGAGCTGCTCGGGCTGCTCCAGCAGTTCGAGCCGCCCGCGGCGACGGCGTTCGGTCCGACGGGCGTCACGGACGCGCGCTGGGTCCACCTCAACCTCGAGGCGGCAAAGCTCGCCATGGCCGACCGCGATGCCTACCTGACCGATCCGGAGGCGCGCGACGTGCCGGTCGAGCGGATGCTCGATCGCGATCGGCTGGCCAGCGTCGCGGCCGGCATCGACCTGACCAGGGCCAGCGCCCCGCCCGCCTCGACGAACCCGCGCGGCGGCGGCACGATCTTCCTGGCCACGGTGGATGCCCAGGGCAACGCGGTCAGCCTCATCCAGTCGAACTACCTGGGCTTCGGCTCGGGCGTCGTCGACCCGGCGACCGGGATCCACTATCAGAACCGGGGCAGCTTCTTCAGCCTGGATGCCGACCATCCGAACGTCCTCGAGCCGGGGAAGCGGACGCTCCACACGCTGCTCCCCGGGATGCTGTTCCGAGCCGGTCAGACCGGGCCGTGGATCGTCGCGGGCTCGATGGGCGGCAATGCCCAGCCACAGATCCATGCCCAGTTCGTCAGCGCCGTGGTCGACGGTGGCGTCGATGTCCGCACTGCCGTCGCGGCGCCGCGGTTCTACATCGAGCCAGCGGATCATTTCGCGCCGCCGACGGCGGTCTACCTGGAGCCGCGTCACGCGCCCGGCATCGACGACGCGCTGCGCGCGCTTGGCCATGACCTGGTCCCCACGGCGCCGTTCGACTCGAACCTCGGGCACGAGCACGCCATCGAGCTGGTCGATGGGGGTCCAGGTGCGCCCGACGGCTCGGTGGCCGCGGCGACGGATCCCCGCAGCGAGGGGCTGCCGGCCGTCTGGTAGCGAGCGCCTGTATGGGATACCCTCGGGTCCGCCGGTGGCAGGCAGCGCTCACACGAAGCCGCCACCGGCGAGCGCTCGGGCGCCAGCTGACGACCCAGGGCGGCGTTGGGAGCTCCGCTGGTTCGCTCACGCACCTCGGAGTGCGCTCGCTCGCCTGCTCGCTCCCGCATTGCCCTGGATCGCCATCTGGCGCCCGCCTTGCCCTGGTACCGCATCTGACGACCGGACTGTTTGTTGGAGGTCGTCGTGAGCTCGAACGTCGGGCAGAACTATCCGTATACGAGCGAGACGGAGGCCGAGCGCGCTGCCGTGATCGCGCGGCTCGTGGCGGAGCGCGAGGGACTGGCGGCGACGCTTGCGGCGGAGTCCACGCCGCTGGATGCGCAGGAGCGATGGTGGGTGTGGAAGTGCCCCACGACCGGCTGCCCCGGGTTGCTCCATGCGGCCGGGTATGCGGCCGAGAAGCACGCCGTCTTCGTCGTCTGCGACGGCACCTGCGCGAAGACGTTCCTGCGCTAGTCACCGGACGGCCCGCATCCCGACGTGACCGATCCCGTTAGCCCCACGGCCCCAGAACCGCCGGCGGCTGCCGAAGCAATGCTCGCGGAGAGTCGTCGACGGCTGTTCATGGAGGCCCTCGGCATCGCGGTGTCGGCGGTGGGCTTCGGGTTCGTCTACGGCCTGTCCGCGCGCGAGGCCGGCTTCTCGCCCATCGAAGCCATCGCCATGAGCACGATCGTGTTCGCGGGCGCGGCGCAGTTCGCCGCCGTCGGCTATGTCGTGAGCGGCCTGGCCTGGCCCGGGGTCGTGCTCTTGACGGCCCTGCTCAACGCGCGTCACCTCCTGTATTCCGCCGCGCTGGCGCCGTGGATGCGCGAGGTGCCCTTCTGGCGCCGCGCGGTGATGGCGCACCTGCTGACGGACGAGGCGTTCGCGCTCTCGATCGGCCATTTCCGCCGCGTGGGCCAGACCGACCAGCGCGGCTACTGGATCGCTGCCATCGCCTCGACCTTCATCCCGTGGAACCTCGCCACGATCGCGGGCGTGCTGCTCGGTGCGCAGATCCCGGATCCGGCGCGCTTCGGCATCGACATCATCTTTCCGGCGGCGATGATCGGCCTGGCGGTCGGGCTGGTGACCGGGCGGCGCGAGCTGGTGGCCGCGATCGCCGGGGCGGGCGTCGGCGTGGTCGTCGCGCTGCTAACCGGCCCTTCGATCGGCATCGTGGCTGGTGGCATCGTGGGTCCGGCGATCGGGCTGCTCATCCCGGCAAGGGTGGCGCGCGAGATCGCGCCGCTTGGGACGCCTGAATCGGCCGAGCGCTACGCGATGCCTGGAACGCACCTGGAGGGGCCGCCGATTCGACGCGGCTCATCCGTGCCATTCGGTGGGTCCGCGGAGTCCCGACCGCCTGATCCACCCGCGCCGCCGGGACCCCGCGACGAAGGCGCGCCATGAGCACCGAGCTCGTCCTGCTGGCCGTCCTCATGTTCGCGGCGACGTACCCGACTCGCGCGCTGGGGCTCCTGACGCCCGGCCTCGAGCGGCTGCCGCATGCGGCCTTCGATTACCTGCAGCTCGTCGGGCCTGCCGTCTTGTCGGCGATCGCGGCCGTGAACGTCATGGTCGTCACCAACGACGCCGGCAGACCGACGGTCCACGTCGGAGTCGAGTGGCTGGCCGTCCTGGCCTGCCTGGCCATCACCGCCTGGCGCAAGAACTTGCTCCTCGGGCTGGTCACGGCCGTGGCCATCGTCGCGATCGCACGGGCGACGGGCCTTGCCGCGATGCCCGGCTGACCGCCCTCGCCCGCGTCAGCCTCGACGTGCCTCCGCCTCGATCTCGACCA
>JAXDKY010000076.1:0-6942 GCA_034666885.1 Chloroflexota bacterium | reverse complement strand
TGTTCGCCCGTCGCGGGATGCTGCGCCGGATACCGGGTCCCGGTCCCGTCGGCGGCTGGTTCCGCTCGCGCGACCTGAAGGCCCCGGCTCGCGAATCGTTCCGTGCCTGGTGGCGTCGCACCGACGGCGGCCAGGGAGGGGACCGATGAGCGCGCCGGACCCTCGACGTCCGAGTGCCGCCCGCGAGCTGGTCCTCGAGCGGATCCGCGAGGCGCTCGCGGACGCCCCGCCAGCGATCCCCGTCCCGCGCGACTACGAGCGAGCGCTGCCGACCGGAACCGCGCTCGTCGACCTCTTCGAGGAACGGGTCAGCGACTATCGGGCGACGGTCCATCGCACGCCAGCCTCGAGCCTGGCCGCCACGATCGCGACGGTCCTGGAGGCGCGAGGCGCAACGCGCGTTGCGGTACCCGCGGGTCTCCCGGACGACTGGCTCACAACGACCGGCGCGCGCGCGGTCGCCGATGACCCGCCGCTGGCGTTCGGCGACCTCGACCAGCTCGATGGCGTGATCACGGGCTGCGCCGTGGCGATCGCCGAGACCGGGACGATCGTGCTCGATGGCGGGGAGGGGCAGGGCCGGCGAGCGCTCAGCCTGTTGCCGGACCTGCATGTCTGCGTCGTCCTCGTCAGCCAGGTCGTCGGGACGGTGCCCGAGGCGCTGGCCCGCCTCGACCCGACCCGCCCACAGACCTGGATCAGCGGACCGTCGGCCACGAGCGACATCGAGCTGCAGCGCGTCGAGGGCGTCCACGGCCCGCGCGTGCTCGACGTCGTCATCGTCGAGGGGTAGCCAGGCCACCGGGACGGACGGACGGCCCGGGTTCGGCGAAGTCCGGGGAACCTGAGGCTGGCCGGAGGCGAGTGTTACTCGACCGGCCCCTCGACGTCGTCGTAGACGCGCGCCTCGTGCAGCTTTCCGCTCGGGCCGCGCTCGTAGACCGCGATGCCCGCCTGCCGCGGTAGCTCGTGGCCGCCCCAGCTGACGGCGTTGAATTCGAGCGCGCTGCGAACCCCGTCCTCGGTCACGGTGCAGTGCTCGAGGATGATGCCGCCACCGGCGGAGAAGAAGCGCGAGAAGAACTCGTGCAAAACGTCCGTGCCGCAGCGTCGGAACTGCGTGCCGGCAGGTTCCCGAAAGCAGCCGTCGGGCTCGAAGGTGGCGGTGATCCGGTCCGCATCGCCGGCCGCGAGGGCGGCCTGGTACTCGCCGACGACATCCGATTCGGCGGCGGTCGGATCCCTGCGCAGGAGCGGCGGCCGGATGATGTGGTGGCCCAGCAACGGCCACTGGCTGTGATACGTCCGGATCCAGACGCTTCGGTTCGCCTCGTCCGGTTCCACGACGATGGCGACCGGGAGGGCGAACGTCCGCTCGTCCTTCGTGAGCTCGAGGTCGAACTCGCCGACGATGCGGTTGGAGCCGTTCGTCACGGCGATGGGGCGCGGCCGGCCATCGTGTTCGCGAAGCCAGTCCTGGCTGGCCTTGCAGAACTCGGCCAGGTAGGCCGCGCCTTCGACCCGGCCGAGCCGAGGGTCGTCGATGCGGACGCCGCCCGGAAAGGCTTCGAGCAGTCGGGTCGGGTCGCCGCTGTGGAGCGCGGCCTCGGCGGCCTCGAGGTGGCTCATCCTCCCGAGATGCGCCGCCTCGTGGATCACCTGCCCGAATTCGGTGAACCAGGTCACGACGTCAGGCTGACATGCGCGTCAAGCGCGGCTGTGAGCTTCCAAGGTGCGGTTGATACGAAGCTGTCGTGCCTACGGCGGGTTTTCATCCTCAGCCCGTGGAGGCGGCGGTTGCGACGATTCGCCGATGGCCAACGGCAACGAGCGGGCAGGACGGACGGGGAGTCAGCGCCTCGATGAGATGCTGCGTGGCGTCCGGGCCTTGACCAGCGCATCGAAGCGTCGCCATCGGCTGGCGCGCGATACGCCCGAATATACAGCCGCCCTCGAGACGGAAGCGCGCCTGGCGGACCACATCTGGGGCCTCGGAGCTGCACTCGGGAGCGACGCCGATGACGATCGCGAGCCAGCGCCTCGGTCCACCGAGACATCCACGAATGACCAGGGGGCAAGAAAGACCTGACAGGCAGGGCCTGAGTTGTTCTAGCATGCCTGGATGGCGTACCCCCAGCCGGTTGCCCATCCGGGCGCCGTGACCGCTCTCGATGGCGCGCGTCCGACGTCGTCGGGTTCCGGGAGCGCGGACCACGACCAGGTGCTGGCCCTCCTGGAACGTGCCTTGCCAGGGTCCGCTCCTGCAACGATCCGGCGACTCGCCCAGACGGCGGATGTCCAGCGCCTTCGCCCCGACGAAATGATGTTTCGCCAGGGCGAGCCCGTGCGCCTCACGCTTGTCATCCGGGGCTACGGAGCCTACCGACGAACCACCATCGAGGGGCAGCAGGTCATGACCGGCATCGCCGCTCCGGGCGATCTCATCGGGCTCACGAGCATCTCCGCCACGCGATCGAGCATCGACCTGATGGCCCTGACCGTATGCGACGCGGCCATCTGGAGCGGGCCCCAGATCCGCGAGCTGGTCAGCGAGGATCCTGGTTTCGCCCTCGACGTCATCGACACGCTGGCGTCGTTCCTGACGATCCTCAACATGAAGCTCGACGGCTTCCTGCACCAGGATGCCCGGCGCCGAGTCATCCGCATCCTCGCCCGGCATCGCGACGTGTTCTTCGCGGACCCGCCCGTCGTCTCTCGCGCGATCCTGCCCGGCCTCGTCGGCACCAGCCGGGAGATGACAGGACGCGTCCTCCGCGAGCTCGAGCGCGAACAGACCGTACTTCGCGTGGGTCGAACCGGGCTCAGGCTCCTGCGTCCTGATCAGCTCGACATCGAGGACGCCCGGATCTGATCCGCTAGGGATCGTCCTGCGGGTGGAGCGGCGCCCGCAACGCCACTGGATCCCCAAGCCAGGACGTCCCGGGCATGGCGAGGTAGGTGGCGATGGCGTCGAGCCGCTCGGCATAGGTCGCGCGAGCGGCCTCGAACTTCGGCCACGCGATGTCGCGTGCCTCGAGGACGTAGCCCGCCTCCTCGAGTCGAGCGCAGGCGGCGTCGAAGTCCGAACGAGCCAGGCTACCCGGTGTGCCGCTCCGAAAACCGGCGTTGTAGATGTCCTCGACGAGGTGGGCGCCGTCGCGCTTTGCCAGCTTCGCCTCGCCGCGCGGGACATCGCAGACGGTGGTCAGCAGGAGGCTCGCGGCATCGAGGATCGTGCCGAGCGCGCTGATCCACGAGAGGTTGTCGTGGCTCGAACGAAAGAAGTTCAGCAACGGGTAGGCGACGTGGGAGTCGAGCACCTCGACCGCCCACCGTTGCCACTCCTGGAAGAGGTCCGGGAGCCGCTCGGTGAGTTCGAGCTGGGCATACGTCTCGAGCAGGGTCACCGCCGACGGCGGGGCGCCGGCGGCGGCCTGCAGCGCGACGACCTGGATCTCGCGGCGCTGGTACGAGCCATAGAGCGAGAACAGGAACGTGACCACCAGCGCGACGGTGCCCAGTCCGGCGACGGCGGCGGTGACGACCGCGATCCGCGCCGGCACCCCGATCGCCACGATGTCGCCGTATCCGATGGTCAGGACCGAGCTGGCAGCGAAGTACAAGGCCGTTCCGAGATCAGGAGGCACGGGCTGGAGCTCGTCGCGCAGCGCGTACAGGATCAGGCCGTACCCGACGATGAGCCCGAGGATCCACGCGGCGAGGAGGATGACCGTCATGGCGGGGGCGAACAAGCCGAACACGCGGTCGTACGACCGTTCCGGCCGGCCGTCGCGCAGGGCGCGAAGCGCGGCCCACGACGAGCGAACCACGTATCGACCGATGCGGAACCAGCCGGGCGTCGGGCGCGGGACGACGACGGTCTCGAACACGTCCCAGAACACGAGGACCAACAGGAGTAGTCCGAGGACGAAGGCGACGACTTCCATCGGCTACCGATCATCGCACGATGATGCCCGGAGAGGTAGGCGAGATCGAGGGCGAGGGCTTGACGCGGAGTCGACGCCGTGTATTATGCCGATGGGTTAATTAACTATGGAGATAAGTACTGGTATGGAAGCCGACTCCCTGAACGCAACGTTCGCCGCCCTCGCCGATCCGACACGCCGAGCGATCCTCGCCCGGCTCGCGGGTGGCGAGGCGACGGTCAGCGAGCTGGCGGCGCCGTTCGACATGAGCCTGCCGGGGATCTCGAAGCACCTCAAGGTGCTGCAGCGGGCGGGCCTCATCGAGCAGGGTCGCCAGGCGCAATGGCGGCCCTGCCGGCTCCAGCCGGAACCGCTGCGCGAGGTCGCGGACTGGGTCGGGCAATACCGCCGTCATTGGGAGGCGAGCTTCGATCGACTGGATGCCTATCTCCGCGATCTGCACGACGAGCAGCAGCAACGGCAGCATGGAAAGGGAGACGACGATGAACGCGACCCGGATCGATCGAGGTAGCAACGAGACGACGGCCGTCTATTCCGACGGTGCGGACCTGGTATTCGAGCGGACGTTCGACGCGTCGCGCGAGCAGGTGTGGAAAGCCTTCACCGACCCCGCCGTCGTACCGCGCTGGTGGGGGCCGCACGGCACGACCGCGACCGTCGCCGAGATGGACGTTCGACCCGGCGGCAAGTGGCGCTACGTCAGCCGCGCCGCCGACCGCGAGGACGTGACGTTCTACGGCGAGCACCTCGAGGTCGACCCGCCGAAGAGCTTCTCGTGGACCTTCATGTTCGACGTCGAGGGCGTCGGGCCCATGGGCGGTCCGGAGACCTTCACCTTCGAGGACCTCGGCGGGAAGACCAAGGTGACGTCGGTCGGGCACATGGGCTCGGTCGAGGAGCTCGAGGGTGCCCTGTCGACCGGCATGGTCCCCGGCGCGATCGAGACCTGGGATCGCCTCGCGGTGGTGCTCGCCGAGGGCTGATCCTTCGGGCGCTTGCGCTCGACGAGGGCTGACCCTCACCGTACCCACTTACCCTGGCCGGGACCCGGATCGTCGGGTCCCGGCCTGAGACTGTCTCGCGCGATCGACCAGCCGGCGAGCGCAAGGAACGCCCTACCTGCGACTCATTCTCGACAACTCAGGCAACCTTTGGTATCGTCTGCCACGTGGCAACATCGAATCCGATCGTCCAGGCGCTCGACGCCGGCGGCTACCGGTTGACCGGGCCGCGGCGGGCGGTCGCCGACCTCATCGCCGAGTACGACGGCCACTTCACGGCCGCCGAGCTGGAGAGCGCCGCTCGGGAGCGCCGCCTCGGCATCAGCCGGGCGACGCTGTTTCGCGCGCTGGATCTGCTGACCGAGCTCGGGGTCGTGGAGCGGCTCGACCTGCCGACCGGCGAGCACGCGTACGTCCCGTGCGCTCGAGCGCATCACCACCACATCGTCTGTTCGCGTTGCGGGCGCGCGGCCGAGGTCGCCGACTGCGGCGTCACCGATGCCGTCGCCGAGATCGCTCGCCGCAGCGGCTACCGCATCGATAGCCACCGGCTCGAGCTGTTCGGGCTGTGCCGGCACTGCCAGGCCAAGACCACGCCCGACGCCTGACGCAGGCGCCCACCTCCGACATGGACCACTTGAGGAACACTGTGCCAAACGCTATGAGACTCAGTCGCAGCCGTGCCGCTCGGACGGCGCTCGTCGTCATCGTCGCGCTCGTCTTCGCCGCGTGCGGTCCGGGCGCTGGCTCCGCCGGACCCGTGGCCGGCAGCGGCGGCCCGTCGAGCGGGACGAAGCTCAACGTCGTCACGACCACCACCGTCTTTGCCGACATCGTCCAGAACGTCGGCGGGTCGCGGGTCTCGGTGACGTCGATCATCCCGCCCGGCGTCGGGCCCGAGGACTACGAGGCCAAGCCAGAGGACGCGAGGAAGCTCGCCGGCGCGCAGCTGATCGTTTCGAACGGGGTGGGCCTGGATGACTTCCTCGACCGCCTGCTGACCTCGGCTGGCGGAGACCAGCCGCGCCTGGTGCTCGGGGACGGCATCCCGGTGATCACCGTCGATGGCGAGCCGAATCCCCACTTCTGGCTCGACCCCACCCTCGTCCGGGATCACTACGTGCCGGCCATCGCGGCCAGGCTGACCGCACTCGATCCTGAGGGCAAGGCGGCCTACGACGCCAACGCCGCGGCCTACTCAGCCACCCTCGATACCCTCGACGCGGACCTCAAGACGAAGGTCGAGGAGATCCCGGCGGCCAATCGCAAGCTGGTCACGTTCCACGACGCGTTCCCGTACTTCGCCAAGCACTACGGATTCGAGCTGGTCGGCGTCATCCTCGCCAACGTCGGGCAGGAGCCGACGGCGGGCGAGCTTGCCGCCCTCGTCGAGAAGGTGAAGGCGGCCGGCGTCACGGCGGTGTTCAGCGAGGCGCAGTTCAGCCCGAAGCTGGCGGAGACGCTGGCCCAGGAAGCGGGCGTCACCAAGGTGGTCACGACCCTCTACAACGACGCGCTCGGTCCGGCCCCCGCCGACACGTATGTCGGGTTGATGCGCTGGAACGTCGACCAGATCGTCGCGGCCCTGCGATAGTCGTATCGATGAACGACTCCGCCGTCGACCGTCGTGCTGCGCAGGGCGCATCGGTCCCCGCCGAAGGGGACCGGCCCGGGACGTCGACGGGCGTGGTCGCCGGACCGGGACCGGCGGTCCTCATCGAGGGCGTGACCGCCGGCTACGGTCGCCGGGTCGCCCTGACCGACGTCTCGCTGGACGTCCAGCCGGGGTCGCTGCTGGCGGTCATCGGGCCGAATGGGGCCGGCAAGAGCACGCTGCTCAAGCTCATCGCCGGGCTGCTCAAGCCCACGGCTGGCCGGCTGACGGTCCTGGGTGGGCCGCCCGGTTCCGCGGCACGGCAGGTCGCGTACCTGCCCCAGGCCGAGGCCGTCGACTGGGACTTCCCGGTCACGGTCGGCGAGGTCGTCATGATGGG
>JAXDKY010000075.1:0-26280 GCA_034666885.1 Chloroflexota bacterium | reverse complement strand
CGGATCGGTGACTTGTGCACTATACCTTCGAACGGGCGTTCGGTCAACGCTGACCATCGTCCGGGGTCGGCTCGTCGGTGTTCGCGACGATCTCGATGATCTCGGCGCCGTAGCGATCGAGCTTCATCGGGCCGACGCCCGGCACGCGGCGCAGCTCCGCGATGGTGCGCGGGCGGCGGTCGGCGATGGCTTCGATCGCGCTGTCGTGGAAGACGATGAACGGCGCGACCGCGTCGGCGCGAGCACGTCCCGTCCGCCACTCACGCAGCGCGTTGGAGAGCGGCGATCGATCGCCCGGCGCGGGCCGAGGGGCTGCGGATCGCTCCGACGGCACCAGCCTGACCGTCCTGGGCGGCGCGGGCATCAAGCCGTCGAGGAAGCGCGACCGGCTGCGCTTGCCCTCGCGTCCGGTCGTGGCCGTCCGCTTGCGCGCCCACGACAGCCACAGGTCGCGACGCGCCCGCGTGATCCCGACGTAGAGCAGGCGCCGTTCCTCCGCCAATTCGCGCGGTTCGCTCGCCTGGCGGATCGGCAGCGTGCCCTCCTCGAGGGCCGGCAGGAAGACGGCGTCCCATTCGAGACCCTTGGCCCGGTGGTAGGTCAGCAGCTCGACGCCGCTGATGGCCCCGCCCGATTCGGCGTCGGCGCGGCGCTCGATCTCGGCCAGGAAGTCGGCGATGTCCGTGGCCGGTTCCCCGGCGGCGAGGGCCTCGGCCAGCTCCAGCAGCGTCACGACGGCCGCGTGTCGCTCGCGCGCCGCGTCGCCCTCCGGCTCATCCTCGCGACGGACGCCGAGCTCGCGCTGGAACGCCTCGGCCAGCCGCGCCGGGAGCGCCGCAGGTTCCGCCGGCCCCCCCGGCGCTACCGACGCCGAGGCCCCGGCCGGCGCCTCCGCCACGCGTCGCGCGGCGGCCGGTCGGTCCAGCGCCGCGGCCACCCGCAGCGCGCGCCGCACCTCGGGCCGGGCGAAGAATCGCTCGCCACGGACGTGGAACGGGATTCCGGCCGCGCCGAGGCCCGCCTCCAGCGCGGGGAGCTGGGCGTTGGTTCGAACGAGAATCGCCATCGACCCGTGCGCCGTGCCGTCCAGGGCCAATGCCCGGATCGCGGCGGTGATGGCGGCGAGCTCGGCCTGGTCCGTGTCGTAGCCGGCGAGGTGCGGGGCCGGCCCGTCGTCGTGGGTCGGGACGAGCCGCTTCTCCGGTCGTGCCACGGCGCCCCGCGGCCGCTCGTCGGTGGCCGCTCGACCCGCCGCCAGCACGCGGTTGGCGAGCGCCAGGACCTGGGGCGTGGAGCGGTAGTTGCTCTCGAGGCGGACGACCTTCGCTGCCGGGTAGCGCTGCTCGAAGCCCGTCAGGTAGTCGCTGCTGGCGCCCGTGAAGGTGTAGATCGTCTGGTCCTCGTCGCCGACCACGGCCAGGTCGTCGCGGCCGCCCAGCCACGCATCGAGGAGGGCTTGCTGGAGCGGGTTCGTGTCCTGGTACTCGTCGACCGAGAACCATCGATACCGGTCTCGGACCTCGCCGGCGACTGCGTCGTCGGTCTCGATGAGCTCCACGGTCATGGCCAGCATGTCCTCGAAATCGATCAGCCCGGCCCGGTCGCGGGCCGCCTCGTAGCGGCGATAGAGACCGGCCATGAGGTCCGCCGGCAGCGGGCCGTCGTGGCCCTCGGCCGCCACGCGCTCGATGTAGGTGGTCGGTGCGATCCGACGCGCCTTCGCCCATTCGATCTCGGCCGCGAGGTCCCGGACGGCGAGATACCGGTAGCCACCCGGCAACGAAGCGGCGAGCGGCGCCAGCAGGGAGGCCTTCGATGACAGCACTCCCGGCAGGTCGCCGCCGTGGAGGCGCGGCCAGAAGTGGCGGAGCTGCCGCAGGGCTGCGGCGTGGAATGTGAAGGCCGACACGCCGCGCCGGCCCGCGGCCGCCAGGCGTTCGCGCATCTCCGTCGCGGCCTTGTCCGTGAAGGTCACGACCAGGACGTCCGAGGGCCGGACGGCCTCGGTCGCCAATGCATAGGCGACCCGCCTGGAGATGACGCGGGTCTTGCCGGTCCCCGCGCCCGCCAGGATGCACAGCGGTCCACGGACGGTGGTGACCGCCTCGCGCTGGGCGGGCTCCAGGTCGGCGAGGAGCGCGTCGGCGTCCAGGGTGGGCATCGCACCGATCGTAGCGCCGTTGGCTGCACTCGCCCTTCGTTCGTCCTTAGCGCTGCCTTTCGTGACGCCGAGCGCTACCCTCAGGGCGTGCCCTTCGACCCGCCCGTCGTCACGCTCCGGCCCATCCGCCCCGACGACATCCCCGCCCTCGCCGCGATGCTCGCGCGGCCGGAGGTCGCCCGCTGGTGGCCGGGCTACGACGACCGCGCCCGCGTCGAAGCGGAGTTCCTGGGCCAGGAGCCCGATCTCACGATCTACGCGATCGAGGTCGGCGCGCGGCTGGCCGGCTCGATCCAGTCCTTCGAGGAACCCGAGGCGGATTTCCGACACGCCAACATCGACCTGTTCGTCGATCCCGACCTCCACGGCCAGGGCATCGGCTCTGCGGCGATCCGCAGCCTCGCTGCTCGCCTCATCGACGAGAACGGGCACCACCGCCTCACCATCGACCCGGCTGCCGACAACGATGTCGCGATCCGCGTGTACGAACGGGTCGGATTCCGGCCAGTCGGGCGCATGCGCCAGTACCAGCGCATGGCCGACGGCTCGTGGGCCGACGGCCTGTTGATGGAGTTGCTCGCGCACGAGCTCGTGCGGTAGCGGCACCCGTCATGACGCTGGTGCGTACCGTCGACCCTCGTGTGAAAAGCCCTTGCGACGGTAGGCCGAGCCGCTACGATGCCCC
The DNA here is from genome assembly GCA_034666885.1 of Chloroflexota bacterium. GTDB lineage: Bacteria > Chloroflexota > Limnocylindria > Limnocylindrales > CSP1-4 > SPCO01. The sequence goes on along the minus strand of JAXDKY010000075.1, from coordinate 23,434 downwards.
AAGTCGCCTCTCGCCACCCAAGCGAGAGGGAACGAAGAGGGAGACATCAGCCCATGACAGCACCTAGCCCGACCGCGCAGTCCTCGGGGTTCGTGTACGCGGATGTCCCGAATCGGGTCATCGCCTACATCATCGACGCGATCATCATGTTCGTGATCCTCCTGGTGATCGGCATCGTCCTCGCCGCTGTCGGTCTCGCCACCAACGCCATCACGACGACAGGCGTCGTCGAAACGAACTACGTCGCTTCCTTCATCGCCGCCATCCTCGGCCTTGTCGTCACCGGCGTGTACTTCGTGTACACGTGGACGTCCATGCGAGCGACGGTCGGCATGAAGCTCCTGGGAATGCAGATCGGCAACGCGGGCGATGGCGCGACGCTCACGACGAATCAGGCGATCCGCCGATTCCTCGCCCTCAGCGGCCCGAGCATCCTCGCGCAGGTCCTGTCGCCGATCCCGCTGATCGGGCTCCTGCTCTCGCTGCTGGCTCTGCTGTGGGTCATCTTCCTGCTCTACACGACCGCGCAGAGCCCCACGAAGCAGGGATGGCACGACGTCTTCGCTCACACCCAGGTCGTGAAGGCCGCCACGTCCGTCTAGGCGGTCTATCTGCCGGCATCCCCCGGGTCAGAACGGCGGCCAGGGGATGGCCGGCCAGGTCGGCGACGGGAGCGGGAATCGCTCGCTCGACAGCAACGCGTCCACGCGGCGGGCCGTGGCGCGCACTTCCGTCCGACCCAACAACGCTCGCAGGTCCACGCCCAGCTCCCCGTCCAGCCCGTCGCGGATCCGCCGCAAGCCCGTGAGCTCGTCGGCCTCCAGCGGCTGACCGCGCCACGCCCAGAGCACGGTCCGGAGTTTCGGGACGGTGGAGAAGCACACGCCATGGTCGACGCCGTGGATGTGGCGCCCACCATCCACGGGCAGGATGTGGCCGCCCTTGCGGTCGGTGTTGTTCATCGCCGCGTCGAGAACGGCCATCCGCCGCAAGCGCGGGTCGGCGGTCGTGATGAGCTCGATGACATCGACCGCCGGGTCCGGCTCGACGTACGCCTGGACCATGCCCTCGCCGAACGGGCCGTCACGCAGCACCGTGGGCGGGACGATGTCCCAGCCACTCACCTCCGACACGTGCCACGCGGCGACCTCGCGGCGCGTCAGCGTGCCGTCCGGGAAGTCGTCGAGCGGCCGCTCGCCGGCGGTCGGCTTGTAGATCGCCGGCAGTTCCTCGATCGGTTCGGGGCCCGGGCAGGCGACGGTCACGAGCAGCGCGTTGTTGCTGGAGCCGATCACCCGCCCCAGGATCGTGATGGCGCCGTCGCGCAGGATCTCGAGGGTCCCGGCTCGATCCGGCACGGCGAGCCCCTCGCCCCGGTCAGTTGACGTAATGGCCGTTGCGCCGGGGGCAGATGTGGCCCTGCGGGTCCAGCGGTGCGCCACACAGCGGGCACGGTGGCCGGCCCGAAGCCACGACCCGCGCCGCGCGGGCCACGAACGAGCGGGCCGCCGCCGCCGTCAGCCGGACGCGTAGGAGGTCGGGGCCGTCCTCGTCCTCGTCGTCATCGTCGTCCGGGTCGATCGCCTCACCGTCCTCGTCCTGGGCGCGAGCCTCCACGAGCACCCGTTGCGCTTCGGCGTCCCAGCCGAGCGTCAGCGAACCCGCCCGGAATGCCTCGACCAGCGGTTCGTCGAGCGTTGCCGGGTCCTCGCCGAGCAGGCCACCCGCGTCGACCCGACCGAGGGCCTCCTCGAGGACGCGCTCGGACTCGCTCGACCCGTGCGGCACGCCGCGCCGATCCAGCTGGCCGAGCAGGTCGCCGAGCCGTTCGGCGAGGACCGCGACCTGGACCTTCTCGAGGGCCACCGACACGACGCGGCCGCCCTCGCGCGCCTGGAGGAAGAACGATCGGTTGCCCGGATCGCCGACCGTGCCGGCGATGAACCGATCGGGCGGATCGAAGATGTAACGACGTCGCGGCATGTCCCGAATCTATACCCAATCCCTGCTGGGACGACGGCGCGGCGTCGGCTGTGTCAGGAGACCCCCACGTCGATGGTGTGCCAGCCGCGGGCGCCATCGGGCGCGGGCCGCGACGGGATCTCGTCCTGCAGCGTCCCCGTACCGTCGGTCGCACGGACGCTGATCGAGTGCTGGCCCGCGGTCGCGTCCCACGGCACCACCCACTGGACCCAGGTCGTGTCGGAGATGGGGGTCGACAGGTGGGCCTCGCTCCAGTTCCCATCGACCGCGACCTCGACCTTGGAGATGCCACGATCCGGCGCCCAGGCGATGCCGGCGATCGGCACCCGGCCGGCCCCGACCGACGACCCGCCGCGCGGCGTGTCGATGCGCGACTGCGTCAGGATCGGCGCCTCCTTGGCCCAGCCCAGCGGGACCCAGTAGCCGTCGAAGGCCTCGAGGGTCGTGAGCTCGAGCTCCGCGAGCCACTTCGTCGCGGACACGTAGCCGTACAGGCCCGGCACGATGAGCCGCGCCGGGTAGCCGTGCAATGGCGGGAGCGGCGCGTCGTTCATCCCGATGGCGATCATCGGCTCGCGATCCGGGTCCATGACCCAGGCCGTGGGCATGCCGGCCGTGAATCCGTCCACCGACCGCCCGACGAGCTGGGTGGCCGAGGCCGACACGCCGGCGATGTCGAGGACGTCGCGAAGGCGGACTCCCTGCCACTTCGCGTTGCCGACGAGGTTGCCACCGACTTCGTTGCTGACGCAGGCGATGGTCACGTACTGCTCGAACTGGGGGAGCGCCAGCAGCTCGTCCCAGGTGAGGGTCGTCTCGCGCTCGACGAGCCCGTGGATGCGCAGGCTCCAGGTCGAGGCGTCGACGCTCGGGATGAGCAGCGCCGTATCGATGCGGTAGAAGTCCTGGGCTGGCACGACGATGGGCGTCAGGCCGGGTGTGGTCGGAGCGAGGTCGGTCCCGGCGGCGAGCGGCGGCACGACATCGCCGGCGGGCGGGAGCGAACCGGCCTCGGCGGGCGCGGTCCTCGAGCGGTCGATCAGGCTCCGTCCGGTGACGCCGGCAACGAGCGCAGCGACGCCGACCGCGCCGGTCCGGATGATGAATGAGCGGCGGGCGGGGTCCGTCGCGGGGGCGGGCGCGCGGCTCGACGACGTCGAGATGTTCACCGCTCGCGCCAGGAGCCACGAGAGCGTCTGGATCGACAGCCCCACGGACACGGCGGTCTGGAGTGCGACGATGCCCGGGTTCGCGAGCGGGTCCCCGAGCGCGGCCAGGAACCCGAGGACGCCGAAGGCCCCGAACGCGGCGGCCGTCACGGCGAACCTGCGTGCCGCGATGACGCCGAGCGCCGCGCCCGCGGTCAGCGAAACGAGCACGACGACGACCTCGAGGGCGAGCTTGTCGTTCGTGCCGAACAATGCGACGACGAAGTCCTTGGCGCCCGGCGGCTGCCGGTCGATGACGGCCTGGCCGACGGCGGCGAGCAGGGACACGGCACCCGGAAGGAGTGCGGCGATGGCCTCCGAGATCCCGAGCGCGAGGGCGGCCGCGGCGGCACCCGCAGCGGCGGCGTCCAAGCGTGGGACGGCGGGGATGGTGCCGATGCCGGGCCGCATCGTCGACGGCGTTGAGGTGGTCACGGCCTCATGGTGCACCGCTCCGGTGACATTCGCGTGTCGTAGGCCGGGCTCCTCAGCGCGGTCGTCGCCGCCGCGCCGTCCAGCGGTCGTCGCGCCGCTCGACCGTGACCGGTAGGCCGAACGCAGCGCCCAGCACGTCGTCGCGGAGGACGGCTCCGACCGGTCCGGCCGCCACGGCCCGCCCCTCCGCCAGCACCAGAGCGTGCCCGAAACCCGCCGGGATCTCCTCCAGGTGGTGCGACACGAGGACGATGACCCTCGGTCGCGATCCCCGGGCGAGCGCCTCGAGATCGGCCAGCAGCGTCTCGCGGGCCGCGAGGTCCAGGCTGGCCATCGGCTCGTCCAGGATCAGGACCTCCGGATCGGGCATGAGCGCGCGGGCGATCGTCGTCCGCCGCCGCTCCCCGGCCGACAACGTCCCGAACGGCTGATCGAGCTGGCCGCCGACGCCCATCCGCGCCCCGAGCTCCCGCGCACGCTCGCGGTCCGCTCCGTCGTAGACGTGCCACCACGGCTCGAAGGCGCCATGGCGCGCGGTCATGATCAGCGTCTCGGGCGTCAGGTCGTCGCGCATGGCCGCCTCGATCGCGCTCCCGGCGAAGCCGACCCGCCGCCGCAGCTCGCGGGCATCGGTGCGGCCGTAGCGCTCGCCGAGCACGTCGACCGTGCCGGTCGTCGGCCACAGGTTCATCGATGCCACCGACAGCAGCGTCGTCTTGCCGCTGCCGTTCGACCCGAGCACGACCCAGCGCTCCCCGTCGGCCACCTGCCAGTCGATCGGTCCGAGGATGGTCCGGCCGGCGCGCCGCACGGTCACGTCGCGCAGCTCGATGATCATCGCGCGGTCGGGCGGGTCGGCGGCCCCACGCGCGGAGGCTAGGGAGCCGCGGATGCGGCGGGCGCCGCGGCCGAGGCGGCGGGTGCGGCGGGAGCCGGCGTCGGCTCGGGCGTGGCCGCCGGCGGAACCGGCGTGGGTTCGGGGGTCGGTTCGGGTGTCGGCGCCGGGGGTTCCGGCGTTGGTTCGGGTGTCGGCTCGGCGCTCGGCTCCAGCGACGGGCTCTCGGTCGGCGACGCGGTCGGGCAGGGGAGCGCGGCGATCTCGGAACCGGTCGGCGATGGGATCGCGAACGACGGGATCACGCCGTTCGGGTCCGGGGTCGGGGTGACGAAGCAGGACGGCGACGGGCTGGGCGAGCCGCAACCATTGCCAGCGACGACTGCGCCCCAGGTGCGGCCGAACGGGTTGAAGCTGCCGTTGTAGAAGTACGCGACCCGCGTGCCATTGGGGCCGCCGCGCGTCCCAACGCCGCGGCTGGCACGCGCGATCCAGTCGCGATCCGCGGCCATCCAGTTCGCGAACTTCCGCTCGTGTCCGGCGGTCGCCAGCACCTTCTCACCGCAGGTGTCGCCGCCGGCCTGGGCCTTGGGGCCGCTGTCGCCGATGAACCATTCATCCACGCTCTTGCCGCCGGGCGCCGGCAGGAGGCCCGTGAACGGATCGATCGCGACCTTCGTCAGGCCATCCGGGCGCTGGAAGTCGGTGATCTCCCACTTCTTGCTCGCCTCTTCCATGAACCCCTGCCAGACGTAGGTCGAGACATCGATCGAGAACACGGGAGCGCCGGGCTTCGAGACCGGGGTGTTGTCGCTGTTGCCGTTCCACGCTCCGACGGCGAGGGCATAGGCGCCCGCCTTTCGGCCGGCATCCGTCGGCGGCGCGATGTAGCCGTAGGCGTTGAGGTCCTTGGCGTCGTTGTTCGTGCCGGTCTTGAGGGTCGCCGGCCGGTGATCGCCGCCGGGTCCGCTGATGGCGAACTTCCCCCAGAACGGGTTGACCTTGGGCTGCGTGTTCCCGCTGAGGATGTCGGTCACGATCCACGCGGCCTGGGGCTTCACGACCTGTGTGCCTTCCGGCGGGGTGTAGTCGGGAGCGACAGGGTCCCCGGCGCGATCCTTGATCGAGAGGATGGTCACGGGCGGGATGCGCCGGCCGCCGTTGGCCATCGTCGCGTAGGCCGACACGAGGTCGATCGGCCGCGTTTCCGCCACGCCCAGGGCGAGGGCGAGGCCGGCGTCCGTGGTGTCGCGCTTGAAGGTCATGCCGAAATCCTTGGCCCGCGCGAAGACGTGGTCGGGTGTGTTGACCGCCATCGCCTTGACGGACGGGATGTTCAGGGAGAACTGCAGCGCGTTGCGCAGCCGGACCGGGCCGCGCTCCAGGTTGTCGGCGTCGTTCGGGGCATAGCCGCCACCGAAGTCCGTGCCCACGTCCATGAACATGTCGCCCGCGGTCAGGGTCCCGTCGTCGAGGCCCACGGCGTAGTTGAACGGCTTGAATGCGGATCCGGGCTGGCGGTAGCCCTGGCCCACGACGTCGTACTGCGGCTGGAACTCGGGCTTGCTCGAGGTCGCGTAGTACTCGGCCGACCCGACGTAGGCGATGAGCTCGCCGGTCTGGTAGTCGACCGCGACCAGCGCCCCGTTGCGGACGTTCTTGTTCTCGAGGTTCTTCATCCAGCTCTCGTACTTCTTGAAGCCGAGCGCCTTGGCCGCCGCGGCCGGGTTCTTGCGGTGCGGGACGAGTGCCGCGGCCTTGACCCATTTGTCCGCGATCTTCTGCACGTCGAGGTCGATGGTCGTGGTGACGCGCAGGCCGCCCTGCTCGAGCCGGTCGCAGGTCGGGGTGTCCGCGCCGCACAGCTTGACGGTCAGCTCGTCACGGACCGCCCAGACGAAATGCGGCGCCTGCCAGCGCGGCGTCGACTGGCGGACGATCTCCACGTCCGTGCCGACGTCCGCGCGGAGCTCGGTGTCGCTGTACTGGGCCTTCGACATGGGCGTTCGCCCGTCGGCCAGGAGCTTGAGGATCTGGTCGCGCCGCTGGAGGATCGTCGTGTCGGCCGGCACCACCAGGTGGCTCGACGCCGGCGGGCAAGGGTCGCCCTCGGCAGGGGTCACATCGCAATGCTCGAGCGCGTTCCGGGCGAGGTCGTAGTTGGACGGCGACTTCGGGAGGGCGGCGAGGATGGCCGCCTCGCCCGGTGTCAGCTGGTCGAGCGTCTTGCCGAAGTACGACCGGGCCGCGGCCTTCACGCCGTAGCTCTGGTTGCCGTAGTAGTTCTGGTTGAGGTAGGCGGTGATGATCTCCTTCTTGCCGTCGAGACCCTGGAAGGCCTGCGTCACCCGGATCGACTGGATGATCTCCTTGAGCTTTCGCTCGTACGTTCGCTCCCCGTTCTGGACGAGTTCCTCGGGCAGCAGCCGAGCACGCACGAGCTGCTGGGTGATCGTGGAGGCGCCGCGACTCTGGCCACGCAGCGAGTCGAGGCCCGCCGAGAGGATCGCCAGCGGATCGAAGCCAGCGTTGTCCCAGAACGTCTTATCCTCGATCGCGGTCGTGGCATCGAGTAGGATCGGCGGGATCTCGTCGAACGTGACGATGTCGCGCTTGAAGTCACCGAAGCGGGCCAGCTCGACCTTGCCGGTGCGGTCGAGCAGGACCGTCTCCTCGGGCAGCGTGTAGTCGGTCAGCGCCGCCGGATCCTTGAGCCCGTTCGCCAGTCCCGCGTAGACGGACAGGACCGCGATGGCCCCCAGGATCCCGACCGCCGCGAGGAACGCGAAGACGATGATGGCGATCCAGCCTGCCGTCGATCGACGGGGCGGCGGACGGCGCTCGATGGGGTAGGCCTGCGACTGGTAGGAGCCGGACACGGGCGCAAGCATGCCGTATCACGCCGCATCACGCGGTCATGCGCTCGTCGGACGCGTTGCAGGTGCATCGCGCGACGGGCAGCCCGGCTTCGGTGGCCGCCCGGCTCAGGCCGGCGCGAACCTGCCCATGTGTGCGCGTCCAGCCTCGAGCATCGCCTCCAGCAGCGGTCGCGCGACGTCGCCTCCGACCAGGGGATTGACCGTCAGCGCCCGAACCGCCACATCGCGGTCACCGCTCTTTGCCGCGGCGACCGTCAGCTCCTCGTACGCCTTGACGACCTGGACCAGGCCGCGCTGCTCGGGCGCGAGCGGCGCCAGGGGCAGCGGATGGGCACCGTCGCGATCGATGCGCGCCGGGATCTCGACGACGGCGGAATCGGGCAGGTCCGGGATGGCGCCCTCGTTGCGCACGTCGACGACCTGGACGTCGCCGGCGCCATCGTGCAGCGACGCGATGAGCTGAGCGGCCGCCTCGCTGTAGAACGCCCCGCCGCGGCTGTCGAGCAGGGCCGGCTTCTCGGCGAGCGACTGGTCTTTGTACAGCTCGAGCAGACGCGCCTCGATGTCCATGACGTCGGCCGCTCGGGTGTGCCCGGCGCGCTGCTCCTCGAGGACCGTCCGGGTGAGGTAGTAGTAGCGCAGGTAGTAGGACGGGATCGCCCCGATCGTCCGGAAGAGGTCCAGGGGCAAGCGGAAGTCCTCGGCCAACTTCTCGGACTCGCGCTCCAGGAGCTCCGGCAGGCGATCGACGCCGTCGACGCGGACCGCCCGTTCCCAGCTGAGGTGGTTGAGGCCGACGTGCTCGAGCGCGACCCGCTCCGGCTCGACCTCGAACTCGGTGGCCATCGAGCGCTGGAGGTTGATCGCGACGTTGCACAGGCCGATCGCCCGATGCCCGTCATCGATGAGCGCCTGGGTCACGATCCCGACCGGATTCGTGAAGTCGACGATCCAGGCGTCGGGTGCTGCCCGGCGAGCGGCGAGCTCCGCCAGCTCCAGCACCACCGGGACCGTGCGCAACGCCTTGGCGAACCCACCGGCGCCGGTGGTCTCCTGCCCGATCACCCCGAACTCGAGCGGCACGGTCTCGTCGATAAGACGGGCGGCCTGGCCACCGACCCGCAGCTGGAAGAGGACGAAGTCGGCGCCGTCGAGGGCGGCATCGCGATCGCCGGTCAGGCGGAGGCGCCCTGTCCAGTCCTGGCGGTCGAGCATGCGCTGGGCGAGCCCCCCGACGATATCGAGTCGGTCGGCGTCGGTGTCGAGCAGGACGAGCTCGTCGATCGGCAGGCGATCCGAGCGCCGTACGAAGCCGTCCACGAGTTCCGGCGTGTACGTGCTGCCGCCGCCAACGACCGTGATCTTGGTTCCCATCCGCCCTCCGGGCCGCCCGCCCGGCGAGCCGGGCTTGACACCATTGCTTATAACGTTATCAGCAATCGCGGCCCGCGCAAAGGATGTCTGCCCGTCCCGTCGCCCACGGACATCGGAGGAGCTGCCCGCCCGCAATGGCACGTTTTCGCCTCGCGCTCGGTCCGGTCCCGATGCACCACCAGGTCTACCTCGACCTGCGCGGGTCGCTGGATGACGGGACCTGGCGCCCCGGCGATCGCCTCCCGACCGAGCGCGACCTGGCCGCCCACTACGGGGTCAGCCTGATCACCGTACGCCGGGCGCTCGGCGAGCTCGCCCAACAGGGCCGCATCGAACGGACGCGCGGGCGCGGCACCTTCGTCCTGCGGCCCCGGCTCGATCGCGACATCGCCAGCCGGGCCAGCTTCGCGGCCGAGATGCAGGAGCGCGGTCTCGATCCAGAGACGCGGCTGATCTCGGCGCGGCCGGAGTCCGCGACGATCCCGGTCGCCGCGGCCCTCGAGCTGGAAGCCGGGTCGCCCACGCTCTACCTGGAACGCCTGCGGATGGCGGGCGGCGAGCCGTATCTTCTCGAGCAGGTGCACCTTCCAGCCGAACGCTTCCCGGGGCTCCTTGCCGGCGACCTCGAGCACGCCTCGCTGTACGAGCTGATGGCGACGCGCTACGGGACGCCGGTCATTCGAGCGCGCGAGGCGCTCGAGCCGGTCCTCCTCCCTGAGCGAGAGGCCGGGCTGCTGCGCCAGCGGGTCGGAGCGGCCGCCCTCCTCATCGAGGGCATCGCGTTCGCCGCCAACGACATCCCGGTCGAATTCGGTCGGACCTACGTCCGGGGCGATCGCTCGCGCTACTACGTGGAACGCGACGTCGAGCGGCCCGTCCGCTCGCTACCCATGGAGGTCGTGGTACCAGGAGGAGGAGCGAACCGGTGACATCGTCGGTCATGCCATCGAGCGGCCATCACCAACGGAGGAGGAGAACGCACATGCAACGACCGTTCGGACGGTTCGCCGTCCTGGTAGCGGTGCTGGCCCTGCTGGCCAGTGCCTGCGGGCCCGCCGCCAGCAGCGTGGCGCCGAGCGTGGCGCCCGCGGATTCCAGCGCACCCGCCGAGTCGGCGGGAGCATCCGCGTCGGCGGAGCCCGTCGCGACCCCGTTGCCGGTCACGGGCTCCGAGGCCAAGCCCGGCGACGTCGTCATCCGCTGGTACTGCTGCCTCGGCACGGGCGACGCGCCCGAACAGGTCGAGGTCGAGCTCAAGGTGGCCGAGGACTTCAACGCCTCGCACCCCGGCATCCACCTCCAGTTCGAGGGCTACATCTACGGCGCCGCGCGCGACGCGCTGTCGGTCCAGCTCGGTTCGGGGAACGGCCCGGATATCGTCGGCCCGCTCGGCATCGGCGGCGCGGAGGCCTTCCACGGCCAATGGCTGGACCTCCAGCCGCTCATCGACAGCACCAAGTTCGACATGAGCCAGTTCCCGGAATCGACCGTCAACCTGTACAACGCCGGCGGCGACGGCCAGGTCGGGATCCCCTATGCCGTCTACCCGTCGGTGCTCTTCTACAAGGCTAGCCTCTTCAAGGAGGCCGGACTCCAGGAGCCACCCCACGAGTGGAACAGCACCTACACGATGCCCGACGGCTCGAAGGTGCCGTGGGACTACGACACGATCAGCAAGATCGCCCCGCTGCTGACCGTCGACGAGAGCGGCAAGGACGCGACCGAGGCCGGCTTCGACCCCGAGAAGATCGTCCAGTGGGGCTTCGAGCCGCAGCGCGACGACATGCGCCAGACGGGCGCCTACTGGGGAGCCGGCACGTTCGCGGCGGCGGACGGGAAGACGGTCCAGATGCCCGAGCCGTGGGTCGCCGCCTGGCATCACTTCTACGACGGGATCTGGAAGGAACACTTCAGCACGACCGGCCCGCAGTTCCAGAACACCGACTTCAACCCCAACGGCTATCCGTTCTTCACGGGCAAGGTCGCGATGAGCACGAACTACCTCTGGTCGCTGTACGGCATCTCCGATGCCGGCGACGACTGGAACATGGCGGCGACGCCGGCCTATAAGGGCAAGACGACGGCCGCGTTCAACGCGGACACGTTCCGCATCCTCAAGACCAGCAAGAACGCGGACAAGGCCTTCGAGGTGCTCCAGTACCTGCTGGCCAACGGAGACCTCCTCAAGCTGTACGGTGGCATGCCGGCGGTCGAGTCCAAGCAGGACGCGTTCTTGCAGGGCCTCCAGGCCGACTACACCCAGACGATCGATTGGAACGTGGCCAAGGAAGGCGTCAAGTACGCGGACGTGCCGAACTTCGAGTCCTTCATGCCCGCCTACAACCAGACCCTCGACCTGATGAGCACGTTCTACACGAAGTGGCAGGCCACGCCTGACCTCAACATCGACACCGAGATCGCCGACATGAAGGCCCAGATGCAGGCCATCTGGGACGCCGGGGGCAACTGACCGATGGCGGCCCCCAGCGTCGCGCGCGCGCGCAGCCAGCCTCGCTTCTCCGGGCTGGCATGGCGCCGCGCACGCTGGGGGTACGTCTTCATCGCCCCCTGGATCATCGGGTTCCTGGCCTTCACGGCCTTCCCGATGATCGCGACCTTCGTCTTCACCTTCACGAACATCAACCTGGCCCAGGCCGAACCGCTGCGGTTCGTCGGGCTCAAGAACTATGAGACGTTGTTCCGCGACCGGCAGGTCTGGGACTCACTCGGGATCACCCTGAAATTCGCGGCCCTCGCCCTGCCCGTGGCGGTGATCCTGCCGTTCCTGGTCGCCCTGCTCCTGCATTCACGGCACCTGCGGTTCAGCGGGGTCTTCCGCGTGCTGTTCTTCCTGCCGTACGTCGTCCCGTTCGTGGCCGGCGTGTTCATCTGGAACAGCATGCTGAACCCGGATACGGGCTGGATCAACATCGCGCTCAAGGTGATCGGCGTCTCGAAACCACCGGCCTGGCTCGAGGATCCGACGTGGGTCTACCCGGGGCTCGTGATCATGGGCGTGTGGGGTATCGGGGCCGGGGTCATCGTCTACCTCGCCGGCCTGCGGGGCATCCCGACGGACTTGTACGAGGCCGCCCGGATCGACGGCGCCGGTGCCTGGGCGTCGCTGCGCTTCATCACCGTGCCGATGATGACGCCGGTCATCTTCTACACGATCGTGCTCGCCGTGGTCGAGGTCCTCCAGTACTTCCTCGTCCCGCTCGTCCTCAAGAACGGCACTGGTGAGCCCGGCGGCTCGACCATGTTCTACAACCTCTACCTCTACAAGAACTTCTTCACCTTCCAGAACATGTCCTACGGGGCGACCCTGGCCTGGGTCCTGTTCGCGATCTCCCTGGTCATCACCCTCGTCCTGTTCGGGACGGCGCGTCGATGGGTCTATTACGCCGGTGAGGCCCGGTGACCGCCACCTCGGTGGCGCGGCGGGGCTGGTTTCGTCGCCGGGCCCGCGCCGCAGCGGTCGTCGGCCGGCAGCCACGGGAACGCGGCGATTCCGGGCGCTCCTTCCTGATCACCCTGATCGCCGTCCTGGCGATCGCGGCGTTCCTGTCGCCGATGCTGCGGTCGATCACGTACGCGCTCAAGAGCACCGACCAGATCACCCAGGCGCACACGCCGCTCTACCCGGCCGACCCGCTGACCTTCTCCTACCAGGGCAAGGAGCTGCCGGTCCTCATCGTCCCGCTGCCCGACGGCACGATCCGCGAGCTGGCGCTCCTCGAGCCGCTCCGCAAGCAGAGCACGTTCATCGATCCGGCGGCCCCGGACGCCGCACCTATCGTCTGGCTGGGGTCGTGGCGCACCCTCGAACCGATCTGGCAGCTCGCCCCCCACTGGGAGAACTTCGCCGAGGTCTGGAACCTGATCGACTATCCACGGCTCCTGTTCAACACGGCCGTGATCGCGATCATCTCGACCATCGGCACCCTGCTCTCGTGCACGCTGGTCGCCTACGGCTTCGCCCGGTTCCGATTCCCGGGCCGCAATGTGCTGTTCACCTTGCTCATCGCCACGATCTTCCTGCCGGCGGCCGTGACGATCATCCCGACCTACACCGTCTTCCAGAAGATCGGCTGGGTCGGGTCGTGGCTGCCTTTGCTTGTGCCGACCTTCTTCGCCAACGCCTACGACGTGTTCCTGATGCGGCAGTACTTCATGACGATCCCGACGGACCTCGACGAGGCGGCCGCGATCGACGGCGCGGGGCCGTTCCGCACGCTGATCTCCGTGGTGCTGCCCCAGGCGTGGCCCGTCGTCGTCGCGGTCGCCGTGTTCCATCTCGTGTACACGTGGAACGACTTCTTCGGGCCCCTCCTGTACACGGCCGGCAATACGAAGATCCAGACACTGGCGCTCGGGCTGCAGCGGTTCCAGGGCATCCATTACCGCGACCCGGGCCTCATCCAGGCCGGCACCCTGATGACCCTCGTCATCCCGGTGATCGCATTCCTGCTGACCCAGCGGTTCTTCACGCGCGGGATCGTCATCACCGGCGTCGAGAAGTGACGGTCCGCATCGCGCTGACCTTCGACGCCGAGCATCCCGACCGCCCCCATCGCCCCGGCGGCACGGAACGGGTGCTCGCCACGCTCGCCGCGACCGGGACGACGGCCTCCTTCTTCGTCCAGGGCCGCTGGGCCGAGGCGTTCCCGAGCCTCGCGCGGTCGATCGCGAACGGCGGGCATCTCGTCGGGAATCACTCGCACTACCATGTCCGCATGCCGCTGCTGAGCGCGAGGGGGCTGGCGACGGACGTGCGGGCCGCCGAACGGGCCATCCGTCGGGCGACGGGGCAGGATCCGCGACCCTGGTTCCGTTGTCCGTTCGGTGCCGGGACCGACGATCCGGCGGTGCTGGGGGCGCTCGAACGGCTCGGCTACCGCGAGACGCGCTGGGACGTCGACGGGCTCGATTGGCGGTCGAGCGCGACGGGCCGGCGGTTGGCGACCGAGGCCGCCGATGCGGCCCTGCGCCACGGCGACGGCGCCGTGATCCTGCTCCATCCGTGGACCACCGCGACGGGACGCGCCCTCCCCGCCCTCATCGACCGGGTGCGAGCGGGCGGCGGCGAGTTCGTACGGCTGGACGCCTTGTCGTGAAGCTGGTCCTCGCCGTCGACGGCGGGAATTCGAAGACCGACGTCGCCCTCGTCGCCGAGGATGGCGGCCTGCTGGCGGCCGTCCACGGACCGACGAGCTCTCACCAGGCGGTCGGGGTCGATATCGGGATGGAGCGGCTGGCCTCCCTGGTCGCCGAGGCGCACGCCGCCGCCGGCGCCGGCGCGCCCGACCGAGCGGACGTCGGCGTGTACTGCCTGGCTGGCGCCGACACCCGGGGCGACATCCGGCTGCTGACGGCGCGACTCGCGGCGCGGGGATTCGCCCGGACCGACCTGCTCCGTAACGACTCGTTCGCGGCCCTGCGCGCCGGCACCGATCGAGGTTGGGGCGTCGTCGTCATCTGCGGCCACGGCGTCAACGCTGCCGGGATCGCCCCGAACGGGCGGACGGCCCGGCTCGACGCGCTGGGCGATATTTCCGGTGACTGGGGCGGCGGCACGGACGTCGGCTGGCAGGGCCTGGCGGCCGCCGTGCGGGCCCGCGACGGACGTGGGCCGCGAACCATCCTCGAGGAGACGGTGCCCGCCCATTTCGACCTCGGTTCGCCGCATGCGCTGACGATGGCGATGTACGACGGCCGGGTCCAACAGCGGCGGATCGATGAGCTCGCGCCGGTCGTCTTCGCGGCAGCGATCGACGGCGACGCCGCGGCCCGAGCCGTCGTCGACCGGCTTGCCGACGAGGTCGTGGCGATGGCCGGGGCGATGCTCCGGCGGCTCCACCTCACCCGGCTCGATCCCGAGATCGTGCTCGGCGGCGGGGTCTTCCGGACGCCCGACGTCACATTCCGTTCGAGGATCCGGGCCGGGGTGCAGGCCATCGCGCCGCGGGCGACCCTCGTGCGCTCGGATGCGCCGCCGGTCGCGGGAGCGGCCCTGCTCGGGCTCGATGCGTTGCGCGGCGAGATCGTGGATGCCGCGATCGGGGCGAAGGTCCGCAAGGCGCTGGCGGCGTGGGATGCCCGTGCCGTGGCGACGTCGGTGGCCGAGGGCTGACGGCCGCGGGCTGATGGCCGCGGGCTGACCAGCGACGCGAAAAGCCGGTCAGCGCGAGAGGTCGGCCCGCGCTTCGGCGACCGCGCCGACGATCTGTCGGGCGCGGGCGGTTACGCCGGCCGGTGCCGCATCACCGATCAGCCACCCACCGACGCCGACGGCCACGGCGCCGGCCCGGATGAAGTCGCCCGCGGACTGCACCGTCACGCCCCCGCTAGGAACAAGCGGGATGTCGGGGAACGGACCGAGGCATTCGCGCACGAACGCGGGCCCGGCCACCGAGGCCGGGAACAGCTTCACGGCGGCGGCCCCGGCGCGCCACCCGGCCAGGATCTCGGTCGGCGTGAAGGCGCCGGGGAGGGTCGGGATGCCGCGCTCCGCCGCCCAGCCGATCAGCTCCGGGTCGGTGTGCGGCATGACCAGGAACGTCGCGCCGGCGTCCATGGCGAGCTGCGCCGCTTTGATCGAGAGCACCGTTCCGGCGCCAACGGCCAGTCCGGGCGCCCGAGCGGCGACCGACTCGATCGCGCGGATGGCGCCCACGACGGGCTCGTTGAGCGTGACCTCGAACGCGAGCACACCGCCCTCGACGAGGGCATCGGCGACCGCCGGCGCCGTCTCAGCGGTCACCCGCCGCGCGACGGCGGCGACGCCGCACGAGACTAGGCCGGCCGGTATCGCCGGCCGCGGTGCTGGATGTGCCACGTTGCTCTCCATCACAGTTTCCATCGCCTTGACCTCAGCCCGGGCCCACGCAAGCCCGCTCGGGCAGCTGACGCCGGTCGAGTCGTCCGGGCACTAACCCAGGGATTCCCTGCGAGTCTGCGTGTTGCTCCCGGAGGCGGCGCGATGCATTGTGTCCATCATCGCCCCGATACGCGGAGGCACTTGGTCGTGTTGCGCAGTCGCCTGACCGACCGTTTCAACCTGGACCATCCGGTCATCTCAGCGCCGATGGGTTTCGCTGCCGGCGGCAGGCTAGCCGCGTCCGTCTCGGCGGCCGGTGGCCTCGGTCTCATCGGCGGCGGCTACGGGGATGAGAGCTGGCTTCGGGATCAGATCCTGGCGGCAGACGGCCAACGCGTCGGCTGCGGCTTCATCACCTTCTCTTTGAAGAAGGAGCCGGAATTACTCGACATCGCGCTCGACGGTGCGCCTGCGGCGATGTTCCTTTCCTTTGGCGACCCGGAACCGTTCGTCGGTCGAATCCGCGCGGCGGGCGTGCCGCTCATCTGTCAGATCCAGACCCTCCCTGACGCGCGGCGTGCGATCGACCTGGGCGCTGACGTGGTGGTTGCCCAGGGAGCCGAAGCCGGCGGACACGGCCAACGGCGCGGTACGTTCACCATCGTGCCCGAAGTCGCCGACCTGATCTCGGCACGTTCCCCCGGAACACTCTTGTGCGCCGCCGGGGGCG
This sequence comes from Chloroflexota bacterium, assembly GCA_034666885.1. Lineage (GTDB taxonomy): Bacteria > Chloroflexota > Limnocylindria > Limnocylindrales > CSP1-4 > SPCO01. The sequence continues at coordinate 7,170 of JAXDKY010000075.1, read as the reverse complement.
TGGCCGACGGCCGCGGGCTGGCGGCCGCCCTGTCTCTTGGCGCCGACGGTGTTGTCGTCGGCACGCGATTCTGGGCGAGTGAAGAGGCTCTCGTGCATCCCAATCTCCACGCCGCGGCGGTGGCGGCCACGGGGGATGACACCTTGCGATCGGTCGTGATCGACGTTGTGAAGGGGTTCGACATCTGGCCTGCGCGATATGACCTGCGCACCCTGAGAAGCGCAACGACTGATCGCTGGCACGGCAAGGAGGCTGAGTTGCGGGCCATCGCCGAGGTGGAGGTCACGCGGTACGCGGAAGCGGCGGCGAAGGGTGACGCGCACTACGTCGGCGCCACCGTCGGCGAGGCGATCGGTCTCATCCCCGACATCGTGCCCGCAGCCACGATCTTGCGGAGGATGATCGCTGAGGCGGAAGACATCCTCAGCAACGGTCCGTCATGGGTCACTACATAGGAGAGCTGTCGGCGGGCAGTAACCCCGGGGATTCCCAGACAGGTGAATGCTTCAGCTGAGCGGCTCCGCCAATCCGACGATGATGCCCTCGGGGCCGCGGACGTAACAGAGGCGGTAGCTGTCCTCGTACTGGACCACTTCGCCGACGAGTTCAGCGCCGTGGGCGAGCAGGCGGGCAACGACGTCGTCGATATCGTCGACGGCGAACATGATTCGACCCATGCCCAGCGTGTTCACCGGTGCGTTCGGCTCGACGGTGGTCGCCGGCGGCGTCTGAAACTTCGTCAGCTCGAGCCGGCTGTGGCCGTCCGGCGTCCGCATCATCGCGATGTCGGTTCGGACAGCGTCGAGCCCGACGATGCGGTCCACCCACCGTCCCTCGACGGTCGTCTCGCCCTCCAGCTCGAGACCAAGTTCGACAAAGAACGCGATCGCAGCCTTGAGGTCATCGACAACGATGGCGACGTTGTCCATCCGCAGGATCGTCACATCCCCGAGTATGGCGTCCGTCGCTGAGCGCCGTTGTTGCCGTCAGTCGCATCGAACTCGTTTGGCCACGCGAGGCGACCCGCCCCAGGCCTGCGCGGATAGCCTCAGTCGACCACACAGCCGATCGCCGTCGTACCCGTCTCACCCGTCACCGGGTAGCCGACGACTCCCGTATAGCCGAGATCGAAGCACTCGTCGTCCAGGGCGCCGAATGCGGCGTTGTACACCGCGGTGGCCAAGTTCGAGTCCCAGTCGCACCGGTCGCCGACCGTGAACACGGCTCCTAACACGGTGATCGTCCCCCCATATTCCGCTAACCCGCCACGGGCGACGCACACGTCGGCGAATGCCACCCCGACCTCGAGGACGCGGGTGACGGAGGCCTTGAGCGGTTTCCCGCTGGCGACGGTCAACGCGGCGGTGTGGTCGGTCGTCGGGGCCGGTCCGTCATACCTCACCTCGACGGTGCACGACCCACCGGGCCGCAGGATCACCCCTGCGCACAGGTCGCTGACGATGGCGAACGGCGCGGACGAAGGGCTTTTGGCGAGAGTGACGGTGAGGGCGCTCGACGCCGTCCGTCGGTCCGTATTCGTGATGGTGACCGTTACGGACTCTCCTGCCGCCAGCGAGATAGGCGACGCGGTCGGACTAGCCGTCAGCCACGGTGCCGGTCCAGCCCCCCGCACTGGACCGGCGACGGCGGCGAGGACGACAAGTGCTGTCGTCACGGCGACGACGACGGGATGTTGGCGAAGCGCCCGCATGACCACCCTCCAGTGTGACTCGAAACGAGGGTGCCCTCGCGTCACCGTGACGAAGCGCCCGCCGTGTCTATGAGTAGATGGTTCAAACCGACGTTTCGGGCTAGTCGGCGCGGGTTGTGCGACGCATTGCCGCCCGCCGATCCTCGCTCGGCAACCGGTGCGCCACCGTCCTGGAGTCCCAAGCGCGGTCGATCCGCCGTGGAGCGACGGCCGGCTGGCGTCCGCACGGCTCGAGATCGCGACGGTCCGACCGACCTACTTGACGCAGTGAAGCGGCGTCGCCACCACGTCCGGAAGCTTCACGCCAGTTCGGTGGTTGGGGCAGTCGGGCGCCGGCCTCGCGGTCCAGCGACCTCGCGCGTGTCGCGCCTTAGTCAGTCGACGTACTGCAATGGCGCGACGACGAAGTCGTCGGGCAGCTTCACGCCGGTCGAGTGGTTCGGGCAGTAGCCACGCGGGTTCTTGTCGAGGTACTGCTGGTGGTAGTCCTCGGCGTAGTAGAACGGGTAGGCGGACGCGTCGACGATCTCGGTCGTGATCGTGCCGTAGCCGGCGGCCGATAGCTGCTCCTGGTACATCGCCTTCGACGCCTCGGCGGCGGCGCGCTGCTCGGCGTCAGCGACGATGATGATCGAGCGATAGCTGGTACCGCGGTCGTTGCCTTGGCGCATGCCCTGGGTCGGGTCGTGGGCCTCCCAGAAGGTCTTGAGCAGAGCCTCGTACGAGGTCCTTGACGGGTCGTAGGCGACCAGCACCACCTCGGCGTGACCGGTCCGTTCGGAGCACACCTCCTCGTACGTCGGGTTCGGGGTGTGGCCACCGGCATAGCCGACGGCCGTCGTCACGACGCCGGGGAGCTGCCAGAAGTCCTTCTCGTCGCCCCAGAAGCAGCCGAGGCCGAAGACGGCGGTCCGGGTGCCCTCCGGCCAGGGGCCGGCGATGGGCGTGCCGAGGACGGTGTGGATGCCCGGCCGGACGATCGGCTCGGAGCGGCCCGGGAGTGCTTCGGCGGGGGAGGGAAGGGTCTGCGGCTTGGATCGGAAGAGGTTCATGCCGGAATCGTACTCTCGGCATGCGTCGAACCTGTGACATCGCGCCGAGCAGACGGCCGCTGTCAGCGACTAGCATCAAGCGCTGTGGACGACCCCCTTGCGACGGCCCTCATCGCCATCGACGGCTGGGGCGCCGAGCACGTCGCAGCCGCCGTCATCGGGCCGGGCGGCATCGTCGCGAGCCACGGTGATCTCGATCGCCGGTTCCACTGGGCGTCGGTGACCAAGCTCGTGACAGCGATGGCGATCCTCGACGCCGTCGAGGACGGGATCATCGGTCTCCACGAACCGGCGGGCCCGTCCGGCGCCACCGTCCGCCACCTGCTGGCCCATGCCTCTGGCCTGCCGTTCGAGGGCGAGACGGTGCTCGCGGAACCCGGCACCCGCCGCATCTACTCGAACCCCGGCTTCGACCTTCTCGGGGCGCTGCTGGCCCAGCGCGACGAGGTGCCCGTGGGCACGGCCCTGCGTCGCCGCATCCTCGACCCGCTCGGCATGACCCGGACGGAGCTCGTGACCCGGGCCTCCGAAGGACTCCAGGGCACCCTCGGCGATCTCGCGGCTTTCGCCCGCGAACTCCTCCGTCCGACCCTCGTGACGGGGACGACGGTCGACCTCGCGACGACGACAGCCTTCCCGGGTCTGGTCGGCGTCCTGCCCGGGGTCGGGCGGTTCGACCCGCTCGACTGGGGCCTCGGCTTCGAGCTTCGCGACGACAAGGCGCCGCACTGGACCGGCAGCCGGAACTCCCCGGGGACGTTCGGGCATTTCGGCGGCGCGGGCGGCTTCCTCTGGGTCGACCCGGCCCTCGATCGAGCCCTCGCGGTCCTCACCGACCGCGACTATGGAGCCTGGGCGCTGGAGGCCTGGCCCCAGCTCTCGGACGCCGTCATCGCCGCGTTGAGCGCTCCCGGCTGATCTCGCCGATGTCCAGTAGATTCGGGGACGGACCCAGGGGCGAGAAGGGTCGACCCGTCACGACGCCGACGGCCCTGGGGATCGGCTACCAGCCCCCGCCGCCGCTCGCATCATCCATTCGCTGTATCCGATACGGGACCTTCATCGGATGGCCGACGGGTGGTGCGGACCGGTAGGGTCGGTAAGCACCCAGAATCCAGGCAGGAGCCACTCCTTGTCCCACCTCCGCTCGCCTCGTGTCATCGCCGTCCTGATCGCCTTTCTGCTGGCCGGCGCGGGCCTGGGGTTGATGCTGACGGTCGGGCTCGCCAACGGTCCAGCCGCTGCGGCCACCGGGCCCGTCACCGGCTCCCTGCCGACCTTCACGACGGCGGGCGATCGATGGACGCTGGACCAGGTCCTCCGCGGCGCGCGCGCTGGCGAGGTCGATGCCATCAGCGCCATGACCCCGACCGCCGGGACCGGCCTCGGCGTCGCGGCCCCGACCCCGGTCCTCATCGTTCGCACGTCGACCGGCGCCATCTACGCGATCCGACCCGAGGTGCCGATCGCCGACGCCCTCGACGTCATCCGCGCCGCCGGCTATGCGCGCCTCCTGACCGACGAAGCGATCGCCCTCGATACCGGTCCGAGCGCTGGCGGCCTGCCGACCCTTCTCGGGTTCGCGATGTCGGCGGCCGTGCTGGTGATCATGGTGCTGCTGTTCGCCCGCCTGCGCGGCGGTTCGGCTCGCTCGTGGCGACCCTCGGGCGGCGTCCAACGTCGGCGCCGGGCCGACCAGCCCATCGCCGGCGAGCGGCCCAACGTCACCCTCGCCGATGTCGCCGGGGTCGAAGAAGCCAAGCTGGAGCTGACTGAGACGATCGAATTCCTGCGCGACCCGAGCCGGTTCGTCAGGCTCGGCGCGACCGCGATCCGGGGCGTGATGCTCTACGGACCCCCGGGTACCGGCAAGACCCTGCTGGCCAAGGCCGTCGCGGCCGAGGCCGACGTTCCGTTCTACTCCGTCTCGGGCTCCGAGTTCGTCGAGAAGTACGTCGGCGTCGGGGCCGGACGGGTCCGCGAGCTGTTCGCCAAGGCCCGCGCCGCTGGCCGGGCCGTGATCTTCATCGACGAGATCGACGCGATGGCCAAGTCCCGCGGCGGGACCGACAGCCACGAGGAGCGAGAGCAGACGCTCAACCAGTTGCTCGTCGAGATGGACGGCTTCGGGCGGAACGACGGGGTCGTGGTGATCGGGGCCACGAACCGGCTCGACACGCTCGATCCAGCCGCGCTCCGGCCGGGTCGCTTCACGCGCAAGATCCACGTCCCCCTGCCCGATCGCGATGGTCGCCTGGCGATCCTCGCCGTCCACGCGAAGGGCAAGCCGATCGCGCTCGGGGTCGACCTCCTGGCGCTCGCCCGCAAGACGTACGGATTCTCTGGAGCGATGCTCGCCGACCTGCTCAACGAGGCGGCCATCCTCGCGGCGCGCATCGGCCTGGACACGATCGGGCCGGCCGAGATCCACAACGGCTGGCTGAAGACCGCGCTCGGCACGTCGCGCAAGCGGTCGATGGACGAGCGCGAACGGAGCATCATCGCGGCGCACGAGGCCGGCCACGCGGTCTGCGGCTTCGTCCACGGTGACAAGCGCCGCGTCGAGGAGATCAGCCTCTTCGCCCATGGCGAGGCGCTCGGCGTGACGGTCTCGAGCTCGGAGGACAACGACCTTCCGTCGGAGACCGACCTCCGCGCTCGACTGGTCGCGCTCATGGGCGGCCGCGTGGCCGAGGAGCTCCTGTTCCACGAGGTCACCGGCGGTGCCGCGAACGACTTCGAGGCGGCGACCAGCATGGCGACCGCGATGGTCGTGCGGTTCGGCATGGGCCGCGATCCCGAGGCGACCGATGACGGCGCCACCGGTCGCGGGGTCCTGACCACCCTGGTCGGCGACACGTCGGTCGGCTTCAGCCGCGAGGTGCGCGATGCGCAGGCACGCGCGATCCGCAGCATCCTCGACGAGGCGTACACGTCCGCCCGGCGGACCCTCATCGCCGAGATGCCGCGCCTGCGTGACGTCGCCGCCTACCTCTACGAGCAGGAACGGATCGATGGCGACGAGTTCGAGGCCGTCATGGCCGGCACGCTCCGCCCTACGGATGTCGACGGCTGGCGGGCCGCAGCCGCCTCCCCGCGTGCGTGGGACGCCATCCCGACCACCTATCTGGAGCGTCCGCCGCGCCTGATCGTGGCGCCGCCGGTCCTGGCCGTGCCTGAGGCCGTGCCGGCGACGCTATCGATCCCGGATCCTCTGCCGAACCTCGAGCCCGCGATCCTGGAGCCCGCGCCGGTTCGCCGCCCGCGTCGGGGGCGCCGTCTCATCGCCAATCGCCGACTCCCGGCGATGCCGGGGCGACTGCGCCGTACCGTGGCGGCGATCGTGCGGGACCTGGCCGCCGACGCCTGACGGCCGGTTGCGGCCCGACGGCCTCGTGGACACGGCGGATGCCGCACGGGGGCTAGGCCGACTGGGGCGTGGTAGGCTCACCCGGCCCCACGCTACGGTCAACTTCATATGGCCACCCTGAGCCCCCCTCTCTCGCCCGCGGGCATTCCCGTCCCGTCCCGCTGGGTCGTGGCCATCGGAGTGACGCTCACCCTCGCGTTCGTGGCTGCCGGCCTCACCGCTCTCAACCAGGGCGGGCAGGCGGTCGTCTGGGAAAACCTCAGCTGGACGCTGTTCTATGCCGTTGGCCTCGCGTTGGCGGTCTACGGCGTTCGAACGGCCACCGGGCCCGAGCGCCGGGTGCGCGGCGCGATCGCGCTGGTGTCGGCCTTCTGGCTGACCGGTCAGCTCGTGTGGATCGCGATGGGAGCATTCGGGTTCTTCGTCGTGCCGGCGCCATCCGACCTGATCTCCCTCGCCTCCATGATCCCGGCGATCCTGGCCCTCGACCTCGCCGTGCGCCACGCCCTGGACCGGCACGACCGCATCGGCCTCTATCTCGACGCGGTCATCACGTTCCTCGCCACCGCTGCCGTCATGACCCTGTTGTTCGGGCACGTGGTGATCGACAAGGACTTCCTCTCGGGCGTGCTGCTCCTGAGCATCCCCATCACCTGCCTGTCCCTCGCGGGCGCCGGCCTGATCGCCGCGCTCGCGACGCGGGCCCGACCGCGTCACGGTGGGCTGTACGCCCTGCTCGTCGGGACCTTCCTGCTCGGCGCGGCCTACATCCCGTGGGTGGCCAACGCCCCTGATGTCACCCCGCCGGGTACCTGGTCGAACTACCTGTTCTCGATCGGGGCGGTGGCGGTCGGGCTGGGTGGGGCGACCTTCCGGATCGATTCCCGTGCGACGAAGCAGGCCGACCGACTGGCCGCCTTCATCCGCGATGCCTTGCCGCTGTTCGCGGTCGCGATCGCGGTCGGCTGCCTCATCGCCGTCGCCCTCACGGACACGAAGGACATGCTCGTCCGACCGCTCGGCTGGGCGGTGATCCT
>JAXDKY010000074.1:0-2638 GCA_034666885.1 Chloroflexota bacterium | reverse complement strand
GTTCGTGGCGGCTTTGCTGAACCTGCCCGGTGCACCGGTTGCGTCGATCACCTCGTGCGTGCCGTTGCGGGCCGCGACGGCGGCGCCGGCGACCTTGCCGCTCGACGACCGCATCCGCGTCGTGGGCATGGCGCCGTTTGACGGCATCGGCGGCTACCTGCGTCGGCTGCCGGCCATGGTGCGGGCCAACCGCTCGGTATTGCGGGAGGAGGTCGGCGCGGCGGACCTGGTCTGGCTGAAGGTCCCGGCTTCGAATGCGCCACTGGCCGGCTGGCTCGCGTGGCGGGCCGGCGTGCCGCGCTTCGGGTACGTGGCGGGGAGCGCGTCGGCCGTCGCGCGCGGGCGCGGCCTCGGCGTCCCGGCGCGAGCCGTTGGGCTTGCCTATGACCTCGCGGGTCGGCTGGCCGGCGGGGGCCGTCGCGTCGTGGTCGGCGAGCGCCTGGTCGGCGGGGACGGGATCGTGACGAGCCTCGTGGAGCCGGGAGAGATCCGCGACGTCGGCGCGGCGCCGTGGCCGGCGATCCCGTGGCGGCTGCGCCTCGCGTGGGCCGGCCGACTGGCACCGGGCAAAGGCCTCGACGAGCTGCTGGCGGCGCTCGCCGTCCTGGTGGCGGGCGAGAAGTCGGGCGACCGCGTCGAGCTCGTGATCATCGGCGACGGGCCGGCCCGGACCGGCCTCGAGGCACGCGCTGCGGACCTCGGCATCGCCGACCGGATCCACTGGCTGGGATATATCGCCGACCGGCCCACCTACCTGGACGCGCTCGCGAGTTGCGACCTCTTCGTATTCCCATCGCCGGCGGAGGGATTTCCGAAGGTCGTGCTCGACGCCATCGCGGTCGGGCTGCCGGTGGTGGCGCGCCCCAGCGGGCAACTCGCGCCGTTGGCCAGCAGCGGGCTCATCGAGGCCGTCGGCTCGGATGATGGGGCAGCGCTGGCGGACGCGATCGGGCGGTTGGTGGCAGCGCCCGAGCGGGCGGCGACCCTTGCGGCGGCGGGGAGGGCGTTCGTCGGCGAGCACACCCGGCCCGCGGAAGCCGCCCGGCTCGTGGCCCGCTGGCAGTCGTGGTGGCCAGACCTGCCGTGGGGACGCTGAGCGGGTAGGCTTCTCGCGGTGCTTCCCGAGATCGTCTTCTGGACCTCGACGGGCGCGTTGGCATGGGTCTACGGGGGCTACCCAGTGACCGTCGCCGCCCTGGCTCGTCTCCGCCCGGTCGTCCCTCGCCCCACAGGCCAGCCACCGACCCTCAGCGTCGCCATCGCGGTCCACAACGAGGCGGCCAACATCGCCGACCGGATCGCCGACGCACTGGCCCAGACGACGACCGGCGCGCGTGTCATCGAGGTGCTCGTCGGCTCCGACGGGTCGACGGACGCGACCGAGTCGATCGTCGCGGATCTGGCGGCAAGCGACCCGCGGGTCCGACTGCTGGCGCTGCCGCGCAGCGGTCAGACCCCGACCCAGACCGCGCTCTTCGATGCGGCCCAGGCAGAGGCCGTCGTCCTGACCGACGCCGAGACGCGGTTCGCCCCCGGGTGCCTGGCCGCGCTGGCCGACGCCCTGCGAGACCCCCGAGTCGGCTGCGTGACCGGCCGCCTCGAATGGCGCGACGAGGCGGCCACGGCGACGTCGGCCCAGGAAGGCCTCTATTGGCGCTACGAGCGTCGCGTTCGCGAACTGGAAAGCCGCGCCGGGATGCTCACCGCGGTGACCGGGGCACTGCTCGGGGTTCGCGCGTCGGCGTATCGATCGGTGCCACCGACGGCTTCGATGGACCACCTCCTCCCGCTCTACGTTCGGGAGGCGGGCGGGCTGGTCGTCTATGTCCCTGGGGCGGTCGCGACGGACCGCCCCATCAGCGGCCTCCGCGAGCAGCTACGCAACCGGACCCGGACGGCGACCCGTGGCATCCGGGCGAACCTTTCCATGGTCGGGCCACTGGCGCCGTGGCGCCGCCCCGGGCCGGCGCTCGCCATCTGGTCGCACAAGCTGCTGCGCTGGGCGACGCCGTGGTTCGTCCTCCTGGTCGCTGGGTCGGGACTCGTGCTGGCTCTTGGCGGCGCCGCCGGATACGCCGCGGCGCCCGTTGCCATCGCGGGGCTCGCGGTCGTCGCCGGCGTCGCCCACGTCCTGATCGCATCGGGCCGTCGACCGGCGCGACCGGTCGCGTTCGCGCGGTCGTTCGCCGTGGTCAACCTCGCGTTCGCCATCGGCTGGATCAACGTCCTCCGGGGCCGCGGCATCGAGGTCTGGCACCGGACCGAGGTCCGCCTGACTAGGTAGCGATCGCCGCGCGGCGGCTCAACGGTCCCGAAGGAGCGCTACTGGACCCGGCGGGGGCTGTCGCCCGGACCGATCAGAAAGCCGAGCAGCTGTCCTGCGGCCTGAGCGTACAGAAGCCAAAGCATCATCGGCCAGACCCGGCTGATCGTCGGCCAGGACGCTCGCTTGGAGGCGATCTTTGCGGCTCGCAGCAGGCGGGCGAAGGGAACGGCCGGAAGCGCGACAAAGCGGAACCAGGCCAGCCGGTCCATCCGATGCCGGAGGAACCCCGCGTAGGTCCGTCCCGCGTGGTAATGGATCCTCGTAGCACTTGCGAAGTCGAGGTGCTGAACGTGGTGGACCCTGATCGAGTCG
>JAXDKY010000073.1:0-3045 GCA_034666885.1 Chloroflexota bacterium | reverse complement strand
CGGACGGCTCGCCTTGTAGAGCGCGGCGGCGCCGGTGACGGCTGGGGCGGCCATCGAGGTGCCGGACGAGGTTCCGTAGCCGGTCGGCACCGTCGAGTAGATGCACTTGCCGGGGGCGATGATGTCGACGTCGGAGCCGTAGTTGCTGAAGTCGGCGAACGTGTCATCGACGTCGTATGTGCCCCACGAGTAGCAACGGTTGCCGCCGAGCCCGCCGGCCTTGCCGTCGGTATCGGCCAGGGCCGAGACGGTGATGACCTCGTTATAGGCGGCCGGAACGTATTTGGCGGCACTCGTGTGGTCGTTCGCGGCGGCCGCGACGACCGTGATGCCTGCCTTGTAGAGGCGGCAGATCGCCTGGTGCAGGACATCCTTGTTCGTGAGGCCGCAGTTCCCGTCATCGCTGCCGGTCTTCGCGACGCTCATGTTCACGGCTTCGATGAGGGGGCGGCTCGAGTCATTCGGATCACGCTGGCCGAGGATCCAGTCGAGGCCGCAGACGTACCAGGACAGCAGGCCGTAGCCGTCCTTGTTCAGGATCCGGACGGCCCAGATGCGGGCGCCGGGGGCGACGCCGACGACGCCCGAGTCGTTATCGATGGCGGCGACCGTGCCGGCGACGTGGGTCCCGTGGCCGTTCTCGTCCTGCCAGGCCGTGCGGTCACTGGTAGAGCAATTGACGCCGCCCGCGACGTTGAGATCCGGGTGCTGCGGGTAGACGCCCGTGTCGACGATGGCGACGTCGGCGTCCACGCGCTCATCGATGTTGTCGATCTTGGCGGCGGGCGATAGCCGGGCACCGATGCGCGAGATGCCGGTCGGGTTGACCTGGCCCTCGAGGCTGACGACCTCGTCCGGGACGACGGCGATGACGCTCGGATCGGCCTGGAGCGCCTTCCGCTGGCCGGCGTCGAGCTTGGCCGTGAAGGCGTGGACGGCACGTTCGAAGCGACGGTCGGCCTTGACGCCGTCCTGACGGCCGTGGCGGTTGATCACGCCGGCCGTGTTCGCGGTCGGGGACAAGAGGACGATGTAGCGGCCGGTGGCGATCGGACGGCCCTGGAGGTCGGTCGCGGGCTCGCCGGCGGCCTGTTGTGCGCGGGGAGTGGGATCGGTTGTCGGGGTCGGTTCGGCCGGGGACGTCGGTTGAGCGGTCGCCGTCGCCTCGGCGGCCGGGGGCTGCTCGGTGCCCAGGGTCGGGTCCGCAATCGGGGTCGGGTCGGCGCTCAGGGTCGGTTCTGCACTCGAGATCGGCTCAGTGCCGGGGGTCGGGTCCGCGGTCGGGGTCGGGTCTGCGCTCGGGGCCGGCTCTGCGCTGGGAGTCACGGTCGGCTCGGATGATGCGCCCGCGCTCGCCGTTGGGTCCGCAGCGATGGTCGGGACGACCAAGGCCAGGCTCAGGAGCAGCGACAGGGCGATCGGTGCGAGCGGACGGCGCATGCAATCTCCGGCTCGACGGGGGTTGGCGGACGAGCCGGCAGTACGCAGTGACGTGCGCGTGACTCGTCCCCATCATGGCCCCGCTGTCCAGTCGTGCACAGATACCCGTAGGTCATGGCCACGCGTAGGGCACTGGTCCTAACCACACCAGACCCGAATGGGCCATCGACTTGACGCGAGCGGTCGGTGGCGTGGCCTCGACGACCCGCTGGCCTCGGTTTCCGCCAAATGCTCGTGGGGGGAGCCTTAGGCAGACCAAAGCGGCAATTCGGTGCCATCTGACCTGCTCGACACCGCCTGACTGGTCGATTTCGTGCGTGGGGACGAGCGACCGCTCCTGCGCCTGCGCCGAAACGGCCGCCCCTGTCCGCCCAACGCTCCGGTGGCGAGCATTTGGCGGATTCGCTCAAGTCCGCTCGATCGGGATAGAGCAGCGCCACGCCCCGGACAAGGTCTGCGAGCACAGGCTGCCGGATGGAACGGTCGGCCTCGGACCCGGGAGCGCGGTGGCGCGGTCTGGGAGTGCGGGCGAGGCACCGGGCAGTGGTCCCGGCCTCGGTGAGCGGCGGTCCGCGAATGGGCGGCGGCCCGCGAATGGGCGGCGGGCCGCGGGCGGGCCGCGGGCGGGCCGTGGGCGGGCCGCGGGCGGGCCGTGGGCGGCCGGGGTGGCCGGCCGGCGTTGGGTCAATCGGCTGTGGCGCGGATTTCGGATTCGGCTTCCGTTACGCGGGCCAGGATGTTCGAGCGCATCGTGTCGAGGCCCGTCCAGACGGCCTTGGTGGCATTCGAGATGGAAGTCAGCTGCGTCTTGAGCTGACGCACCACCTCGAGCTGCTCACGGATCGCCGTCAGCGCCGTGCCGATCGCGGCCGCATCCACGTCCACCTCACGCTCGGCCAGCGAGGCGAGCGCGAGCAGCCGTGCCAATTTGATCGCCGCCTCGAGCGTGGCCGGTTCGGGCGCTTCCGGGTCGATCACGCAGTACACGTCGTTGGCGACAACGGCGAAGGGCGCGATCCCGGTCGGGGCGTGGGCCGGCGTGAAGACGGCCACGCCCACCGCGGCACCCCGGTTCTCGCGGGCCTCGCGCAGTTCGTCGCGCATGGCACGCATCGACATCGGGCGGTCCTTGGCCTCGATCACGACCTTCAGGTCGCACCCGCGCGCGACCCGCGCGTCGAGGGTCAGCACGAAATCGCCCTTCTTCGACTTGAGGACGGAGCCGGTCTCGAAGCCGGTCCGGTCGAGCAGGTCCGATGCGCCCCGGGCGATCTCGCCGAGCATCGCCTCAAGCAGCTCCTCGAAGTCGGCGCCCTTCGCCGCGGACCTGGCCCGCTCGGCTCCCCGGGCGGCGGCCGCGGCCTCGATCGCGATGAGTCGCTCCTCGAGGCTCTTGAACCCGGACGCGATCTCCTGGCGGAACTGGTGCATCGGCGAATTCAGTCGCGTCGGGTCGAGCAGGTGGGCAAGCTTGGATGCGTCGCCGTCGAAGTACTTCTCGAGCATGCCGCCGATGCGGCCGATGGCGCTGTCCCGCTTCGTCTCGTCGAACAGCTCGTCCACCATCGAGCGCAGCGCGCCTCGATCGCCGAGGAATCTCTCGAG
>JAXDKY010000072.1:0-8806 GCA_034666885.1 Chloroflexota bacterium | reverse complement strand
GGCGCGGCCGGTGCCGGACGGATCGCGCTCGACCGCGAACAGGGCCGGGACGCCACCGCCGGCCTGGTAGACGGAGCGGACCAGGTGGCCCGGACCCTTCGGCGCGACCATCCCGACATCGACCGTCTCCGGCGGGTCGATGCGCCCGAAGCGCAGGTTGAAGCCGTGGGCGAACATCAGCAGCTGTCCGGGGCGCAGGTTCGGCTCGATCTCAGCGTCGTAGACGGCCTTCTGGGCCGTGTCTGGCACGAGGATCATCACGACGTCCGCGGCTTTCACCGCATCCGCGACATCGGCGACCCGCAGGCCGGCCTCCGCCGCAAGGGGGCGGCTCTTCGACCCGGGCGCCAACCCGACGACGACGTCGACCCCGCTCTCATGCAGGTTCAGGGCGTGCGCGTGTCCCTGGCTCCCATACCCGATGATCGCGACCGTCTGCCCGGCCAGGGCCGACGGGTCCGCGTCGTTGTCGTAGTACATCTTCGCCGTCATCGCTTGATCGCCTCCTCGATGGACCCGGAACCCCTCGCCATCACGACGGCGCCGGTGCGGACCAACTCCTTGATGCCATAGGTCCGCACGAGCGACACGAAGGTGTCGATCTCGGACTCGGTGCCCGTCACCTCGACGATGACCGAGCCATCGGCCAGGTCGACGACCCGGCCGCGCGAGAGCTCGATGAGCCGCAGGACCTCGTCACGGTTCGAATCGGTCGCGCGGATCTTTACGAACGCGAGCTCGTGCTCGACCTTTGGGTCGGACGTGACGTCCTGCACCTTGAGCACGTCGATGAGCCGGTAGAGCTGCTTGGCGGCTTGCTCGACCGCGACGTCGTCACCGTGCAGCGTGATCGTCATGCGGCTGGTGTCCTCGCGGTCGGTCTTGCTGACCGCCAACGAGTCGATGTTGAAGTTGCGCGCGCGCATGAGGCTCGACACCCGGTTGAGGACGCCCGGCTTGTTCATGACGATCGCGACGAGCACGTGCCGGCGGGTTTCGCCGGACCCCGGCAGCGCGCGGGTCGGCGGCGCGCTGTGGGCCGGGCCGGGCGGGGCCTCCGCGATGGTGGGCGCGTCGTCGGTCGCTGCCGCGGTCGCCGCCGCGGTCGCAGCCGCGTCGGCCGGCAGCCGCCCGTTCGAGCTCGGATCGCCGCTCATTCGTCCGGCCCGTCCCACTTCTCGATGAGGTCGGACAGGCCCTTGCCGGCCGGCATCATCGGGAAGACGTTCTGCTCCTCGGCGATCTCGAACCAGATGAGCGCCGGCCCATCGACGGCCTGCGCCGCGCGGATCGCGTCGTCCACCTCGCCCGGCGTCCGGGCCCGGAACGCCGGGATGCCGAACGCGTCGGCGAGCTTCGCGAAGTCCGGCCCGGGCAGGCTCGCCGAGTGGTAGTTCCCGGCGTAGATGATCTCCTGCCACTGGCGGATCATCCCGAGCTTCTTGTTGTCGAGCAGCGCGATCTTCACGGGGATGTGGTCGGCGACGAGCGTCATCAGCTCCTGGAAGGTCATCTGGAAGCCGCCGTCGCCGGTGATCGCCCAGGTCTCGCGGTCCGGGCGACCCAGCGCAGCGCCCATCGCGGCCGGGACCGAGAAGCCCATCGTGCCGAGACCGCCCGAGCTCACGTGCGAGTTCGGGTTCCGGAAGCCGGTGTAGCGGGCCAGCCACATCTGGTTCTGGCCGACGTCGGCGACATACGTGGCCTGGTGATCGGTCAGCTCGCCGATGCGCTCGACGACGTAGTCCGCGGAAAGCAAGCCGTCGCGCCACGCCCCGGAGCCGTGCCACGAGGACGCCTCCGAGTCGCGCTTCCAGTCGGCCAGCTGGTCGAGGTACTCGCGGCGCTCGTCGGCGGAGGTCTCGGGCACCATCGGCGTCAGGGCCTGGAGCACCCGCTTCGCATCGCCGACGATCGGCACCTCGACCGCGACGTTCTTGCCGATCTCCGCGGGATCGATGTCGACGTGGATGATCCGGGCGTACGGCGCGTAGGTCCGCACATTGCCGGTCACGCGGTCGTCGAAGCGCATCCCGATGGCGATCAGCAGGTCGGCACTCTGGATCGCGCGATTCACGTGCTTCCAGCCGTGCATGCCCATGTAGCCGTACGCGAGCGGGTGGGTCTCGTCCATCGCCCCGATGCCGAGCAGCGTCCAGGCGACCGGGATGGACGTCTTCTCGGCAAAGGCCTTGAGGTCGTCCCACGCCTGCGCGTGGAGGACGCCGTGGCCGGCGAGGATGACCGGCCGCTTCGCGTTCGCGATCTCGGTCGCCGCGGTCTTGAGCTGCCGGCCGTGGCCCTCGAGGTTCGGGCGGAACCCGGGCAGGCCCTCGACCACCTCGGCGTGCGTCGGGTGTTCGGCCCGCGTCTCCTGCTGGAGGGCGTCCTTGGTGATGTCGACATGGACCGGCCCCGGCCGCCCGGTCCGGGCGATGTGGAAAGCCTCGGCGATGACGCGCGGCAGCTCGTCGGCGTCGCGCACGAGGTAGTTGTGCTTCGTCATCGGCAGCGTGATGCCGTTGATATCGATCTCCTGGAAGGCGTCCTTGCCGATCAGGGCCGACGGGACGTTGCCGGTGATCGCGACCATCGGCACCGAATCGAGCATCGCCGTGCCGATGCCCGTGACGAGGTTCGTGGCGCCCGGACCGGAGGTGCCCATGCACACGCCGACGGTGCCGGTAACCCGCGCGTAGCCGTCCGCGGCATGGGCCCCGCCCTGCTCGTGGCGGACCAGCACGTGGCGCAGCTCCGGGTAGTCACCGAGCACGTCGTACAGCGGCAGGATCACGCCGCCCGGGTAGCTGAAGAAGACATCGACGCCCTGGCGCAGAAGGGCCTCACACAGGACATCGGCGCCGATGCGGGTGCGCTTGAGGTCGCGCGCCTCGTGGAGCATGCCCTTCTGGGCGCGCTCGACCGCGGCCGCGTGTGCCGAGCCGTCGCCCGGCACGTGGCTACGTCGGCCGGTAGCGGCCGGACCCGGTGGCTTCGCGGGATCGGTCTTCATCGTCATGGCTGGTCCTCGTACGTGACGGACATACAAAAGACCCTCGCCTCCCGGCAAGGGTCCCTTCGGTGTTGCGTGGTTCGTAGCGCCTTAGCGTCCGATCCTCCGCGTACCTCCGTTCTCCCGCCGGGAGCCGGTAATGAGGCCGAGAAGGCCATCAAGCCCCAGGAGCGAGCGAAGAAGCGCAAGGATCGATACGTCGGAGAGCGAGTTCGGCTCGATAGGCACATGGACGCGGCGACCGTCCGTCGTGATCACGACGGCGACCATCCGGCGATCCTGCCGATCGAATTGGCCCAATCTGGCCTCCAAGTACGCTACATCCGCCCGGGCGTGCCGTGCGGTCCGCGCAGTCTAGCAGGCTTGGATGCTGCGTCAACGTCCCCCCGATGGTCCTGCCGACCGAAGTGCCCGACGGCCATCGCCTCTCGGAGTTCGGCCGCTCTATCGACTGCAGCCCAAGGCCGCGCCCGGCGGCTGACATGACGAAGGCCGTCGGCGTTGCCGACGGCCTTCGCGATCAGTGCGCCCATGGGGCGCTAGTGGCCTACTTGGTCCAACGCTGGCCGGCCTCGATGACGAGGGCCGAGCTCGCGAGCGTCCCGAGGACCAAAGCGATCCGGAACGCCTGAGCCTTGAAGAGGGCTTTCACCACCAGTCCCACCGCATCCCGGCCCCGACGCTGAGCGCCAGGGAGGCCAGGACCGTCACGGCCCAGGTGATACGCGCCAGTTTCCCTTTCACGATCGATCCCCTTCGTACGAAGAGTTGTCGCTTCTGGATCGGCAACCGGGCGGTCTCTGGCGAGATCCCTGGCTTTGCGTCCCCGCCTCACGACGGGTTTGCCCTGGACGAACCGAGTGCGGGTCTTCTGTCCCGCGTACCCGTACTGTTGCCCATGCCCCAGGCCTTCCGGATGCCCCAGAAGTACCAGTGACCGATGGCGTTAGTCGGAGGTGTCGGCGAGCACCAGCCGCGCGGCGTCGCAGGGCGCGGTCAGGCGCCGAGGGGCCGCTCCGTTGCGGGAGCGGGCGCGGGCGGCGCAGCGGCCCCAGCGCGCATCGCCTTCACGATCACGAGCGCGACGCCGATCCCGATCAGGATGTCTCCGATGCTGAAGACGTTGGCGCACGGCAGCCACGCCGGGAGCGCGAAGCGGTCGGTCAGCGGCGCCAGGATCGGGTCGGGGATGATCGAGCTGTTGGAGTAGCTGGTCGGATGGGCCCTGCCGAGCGCTGCCGCGGCATCGGCACTGGCCGGCATGTAGCCCCCGTTGACGACGATCGCCGTCAGGTTGCTCGCCGCGCCGAGCGCGACCAGGCGCATGCCGGGCACGGCTCGATTGGCGAGGATCGCCGCGATGACCAACGCCGTCGAACCGATGTAGATCGGCGGCCCGAGGTCGCCGACGCGGTCGCTCACCGCCTCCGAGAACAGGACGACCTGGACGAGCAGGCCGCCGAGGATCACCCACGACCATCGAAGCTGGATCTCACCGAGGCCCGCGAGCCGGCCGCCCACGAGGAGCCCGACCACCAGTCCGATCACGACCGCGTAGAGGATGAACATCGGAGCTTCCTTCGGTCAGCCGGCGACCGAGTCGATGGTCATCGGTCTCGGTGCCTGCCAGCGCCCGGCTCGTGCCGATACGTCCGCGACGTGGAGCGGCAGTCGTGACCGGAGCATCGACGTCATGGCGTCCGCCTCCTGGGGCCGGGACAACAGATACCCCTGACCATACTCGCAGCCGAGCTCGGCGAGCCGCCGGAACTGCCCGGCGTCCTCGATCCCCTCGGCGATGATGGTCAAACCGAGCGTCCGGCCCAGGGCGACGATCGCGCCGGCGAACGCCCACTCCTCCTCGCTCTCGGCGGGCCCGACGAACTCGCGGGCGATCTTGAGGATGTCGACCTGGAACCGGCGGAGGTAGCCGAGCGACGAGTAGCCGGTCCCGAAGTCATCGATGGCGATGCGCACCCCGAGATCCCGGATCGCCTCCAGGCGCGAGATCGTCGTGGTCGTGTCGTGGAACATGACCGACTCGGTCATCTCGAGCACCAGCTGCCAGGGCGTCAACCCCGTCTCGAGCAGGATGGACTTGAGGTCGCTGACGAAGGTCGGCTCCTGGAGCTGCTGCGCCGAGAGGTTGACCGAGATGGTCAGCGGCTGGCCGGGCGGCCCCAGCGCCGACCAGTCGGCGGCCTGCCGACAGGCTTCGGAGAGGACCCAGCGGCCAAGCTGGAGGATCATGCCGGTCTCCTCGGCGAGGTGGACGAATTCACTCGGGCCGATCAGGCCGCGGACCGGGTGACGCCAACGCACCAGCGCTTCCATGCCCGTGACGCGGGCACTGGGCAACGCGACGATGGGCTGGTAGAAGACGGCCAGCTCGCCGCGGCCGAGGCTCCTGGACAGTTCGGCGCTGAGCGCGTGGCGCTCGACGATCGCGGCGTGCATGGTCGGCTCGAAGACCGATACCCGGTTCTTGCCGGACTCCTTCGCCGTGTACATCGCGACGTCGGCGTTGCGCAGGAGCTCGTCCGCGTGCTCGGTCCCGAGGCGCGCCGCGGCGATGCCGATGCTGGCGCCGACCGTCGTTTCGTGCCCGTCGACCGAGAAGGCCACGCGCATCGAATCGATGATGCGGTGGGCGACCGCCTCCGACTCCGACAGGCCCGGGTCGTCGTCGAGCAGCACGGCGAACTCGTCGCCGCCGAGCCGGGCGGCGACATCGTCGGCGCGCAGGACGGTCCGCAACCGGGCGGCCACGTCGGCCAGGAGTCGATCGCCCGCGGCGTGGCCCAACGTGTCGTTCACGACCTTGAAGTCGTCGAGGTCGAGGAACAGCACGACCGGCATCTTCTCGCCCGGGTGGCCGATCCGGTCGATGACCTTCTCGAGGAACAGGGTCCGGTTGGGGAGCCCGGTGAGCGGGTCGTGGTAGGCCTGATAGCGGAGCTGCTCCTTGAGTCGCGACAGCTCGGCCAGGGACTGCTCGAGGTGGCCGTTCTCGAGGGCGACTGCCGCCTGGTTGGCCAGGGTCTCGAGCAGGCGCAGGTCGTCGTCCCCGAACACCGTGCCTTCGGTCAGTCGATTGCTGATGATCAGCGAGCCGATCAGCTCGGACTCGCCGCGGAGCGCGCTGACCATGTGCCGCGAGACCCGCCCGTCGGGTCCGTGGGTCTCCTCGAAGAACGGGGCCGTCGACCGGCGGATGCGGTCGTGGATCGGGTCGTCGAGGTGTTCCCGGTCGGGGACCATGACCTCGGCCGGACGCTCGTGCCAGGAGCGGGTCCGGAGCGCGTCCTCACCGGCGGATCGCGGGTAGAGGACCACTTCCGCGAGCTCGGCGCGGAACATGGTCCGCGCGTGGCTGAGCAACGCGACGAGAGTCGAATCGAGCTCCGGAGAGTGCTGCAGGATGCGCGACGACTGATAGAGGAGCTCGAGGCGTTCGTGCTTCTCGCGCTCCGATACGTATGCCTGGTAGGCGAGGAAGACCATCACCAGCGGAAGGATGAGGAGCCACAGCATCGCCGGACTCAGCCACAACGCGCCCACGGCGAGCAGGGCCAGACTCGTGTTGGCCAACGCGACCATCAGGCCGAACTGGATCATCTCGGGCAGCTTGCGGAACTGCGGCGCCCCACCGGACAGGGTGATGACGGTCGCGATCGTGAGCGAGCTGATGATCGTGGCCGAGGACGTCGCGGCGAAAGCCGCCAGCCACTCGCGGATACCGGGCAGTCCGTCCCGCGTGACCATGAAGGTGACGATCGTGTACGACGTCACGGCGATCAAGCCGAAGTTCGCGAGGTTGAAGGCCACCTTGATCCCGCGCTGGCCCGAGGCGAAGAGCATCGCGGCCGCCGACCCGGTGATGACCGCCAGGACGTAGTCGGGCGGGGTGAGGAAGAACAACCCGATCACGGCCGGGAACTCGCTCAGGGAGAACGAGTGGGTCTCGCGCCGGAAATGGACTTCGACGACCTTCAGTTCCGCGACCGCGAAGGCGACTGCGATGATCGGCCACGGGATCACGACCGGCGGGACGGGGATGCGCACGCCGTGCAGCGCGACCATGTAGATGACCAGCGCGGTCAGGCTCAGGAGGAGCGTCAGGGCCCAGACACGAGCGACGGCTGGGAACCGACCGGCGCCCGTACCCGCGCTCGCGCGAAGACGGAGCGAGCTCATGGGTCGCTCGCTCGCTGGGGGAGGCGGGGCCGCAAGAGGATCGCTCGGCCACGGTCCGATTTCCCCCGGATCCGGGTCGACAAGATGAATGCCCCCAAGGTGCAGTCGCGTGAGGCGCGGAGGTGACAGGAACGGTTGTACCCCTCTGGAACCCCCTCCGCGGGCACCCGGACGTACTACGGCGCCCGGGACCATCGGTGCAGCGGGGGGCTCGGCGGCGACCCCCCGGCGGTGCCGCTGGTAGGCTGCAGCCGTCCCGTCGGAACCCGAGTGGAGAGCCGCACGCACCATGACCTCGAGCGAACCCGTCACCGGCGCCGCAGCGCGCACCATCGTCGACAAGATCTGGGCCGACCACGTGGTCAGCCAGGATCCGGGCGCGCCGGCGGTCCTGGCCGTCGACCTCCACCTCGTCCACGAGGTGACGTCGCCGCAGGCCTTCACTGGACTCCGCCAGCGTGGCCTCAAGGTTCGCCGACCGGCCCAGACCGTCGCGACCGCCGACCACTCCATCCCGACGACGCCGCGCAACCTCCCGATGCTGGACATGGCGGCCGCCGCCCAGATCGGCCAGCTCGAACGGAACTGCGCCGAGTTCGGGGTGCCGCTCCACGGCATCGGATCGCCGTCGCAGGGCATCGTCCATGTCATCGGGCCGCAGATGGGGCTGACCCAGCCCGGCATGACGATCGTCTGCGGCGATTCGCACACGAGCACGCATGGGGCATTCGGCGCCCTGGCATTCGGGATCGGCACGAGCGAGGTCGAGATGGTCCTCGCCACCCAGACCCTGCTCCAGCCGGACCCCAAGACGTACGAGGTCCGGGTCGACGGCCGATTGGCCCCGGGCGTGAGCTCGAAGGACATCATCTTGGCGCTGATCGCCCGGATCGGGGTCGGCGGCGGGACGGGCCACGTCTTCGAGTACGGCGGCGAGGCGATCCGCGCGCTGACCATGGAACAGCGGATGACCATCTGCAACATGAGCATCGAAGGCGGCGCGCGCGCCGGGCTGATCGCCCCCGACGACACCACGTACGAGTACGTCAACGGCCGGCCTTACGCCCCGAAGGGCGCGGCGTGGGATGCGGCGCTCGCTCGCTGGCGGCAGCTCCCCACCGACGAGGGCGCCACGTTCGACAAGACCATCACCATCGACGCGGACCGCTTGGAGCCGATGGTCACCTATGGCACGAACCCGGGGATGGGCATCCCCATCACGTCGCGGGTCCCCTCGCCGGACGACGAGACCGACCCGGCGGCGCGGCGCGCGCTCGAGCGCGCGCTCGAGTACATGGACCTCCGTCCCGGACAGCCGATCATCGGCCAGAAGGTCGATGTCGTCTTCGTCGGGTCGTGCACGAACGGGCGCATCAGCGACCTGCGCCTCGCCGCCGCGGCCCTCAAGGATCGCCACGTGGCGGATGGCGTGCGGCTCATGGTCACGCCCGGCAGCGACGAGGTGAAGCGCGAAGCCGAGGCCGAGGGCCTGTCCGAGATCTTCAAGGCGGCCGGAGCGGACTGGCGCGAATCGGGCTGCTCGATGTGCATCGCCATGAACGGCGACCAGCTGCAGCCCGGCCAGTACGCGGTCAG
>JAXDKY010000071.1:0-4339 GCA_034666885.1 Chloroflexota bacterium | reverse complement strand
CGGTCGTACCCGATGGCCGAACCTGCGAATTGCTTGGCATCGCCGCCGGACACGCTTGCCTTCGCGTGCGGATGGCGGACGCCGATGCCAGCGGCAGGGTCGTCATGCTGGCCGACTGCGTCTACCGTGGCGACCGCTACCAGCTGAGCGCCACGCTGGCGGGCGCTCATTTCTCGGCGCTCTACGCTCGCCGCGCCAGCTGATGAGAGTTCTCGGCGTCGACGGCGGCCAGTCCGGGATCCGGCTGCGCAGCTCACTTGCACCGACGGTCGTCGAAGTCGATGGTGTCAGCCACCTTGAAGGCGACACGGTCTCAACCGTCGCCGCTGCCGTGATCAGTGCGTGGCGACAGGGCTCCTTCGGGCCGGTGGAGCGCATCGTCCTGGGTTTGAGCACGGCGCCCGTGGATGGGGCGGAGGCCGAGCGACTCTGCGCCACGGTCGGTTCCGCCATCGGCGCGGCGGATGTGTGGCTGGCCGATGACGCCGTGACGTCCCACGCGGGCGCTCTCTCCCTGGGCTGGGGCGTGAGTGTCATCGCGGGGACCGGGGTGGCATGCCTCGTCCGACCGGCCCAGGGCGCGCCGAGGACCCTCGGCGGTCACGGCTATTTGCTCGGAGACGAAGGGGGCGGGTTCTGGATCGGCCGTCGGGCGCTCGCTGACGTCCTTCGGGCCGCTGAGGGCCGCGCAGCGGACGGCGTCGACTTCGCGGCGCTGACCGCGGCGGCGGAGCGTAGGTTCGGCAGCCTCGCTGGCCTTGGCGCACGGCTGCACGCAACCGACCGCCCAGTCCACGCGATCGCCGCTTTCGCGCAAGACGTGCAGGCGGCAGCGA
The DNA here is from genome assembly GCA_034666885.1 of Chloroflexota bacterium. GTDB lineage: Bacteria > Chloroflexota > Limnocylindria > Limnocylindrales > CSP1-4 > SPCO01. The sequence goes on along the minus strand of JAXDKY010000071.1, from coordinate 3,503 downwards.
CCTCGGGGGACGTCCTCTCGCTCGGGATCCTTGCCGAGGCCGTGGCCGAGCTCATCGAGCTCGTTCGGGCCGGGGTGCGATGGGCGGACGGGAACGACGTCGCCGTCCCGCTAGCTCTCGGCGGTCGGCTGCTGGCCGCCGACGCGCCGCTCCGGCACATGCTGGACGAGGCACTCGCCCGCTCCGGCTTGTCGGTGGCGCCCAGGTCTGCCGATGGGACCGGGCTCGATGGCGCGATCCGACTGGGCCTGACGGGCGGCGACCATCCCTATGGCGAGCTCATCCATCGCTGGCGCCAGGAGGTGCCGGCGTGACCGCGTCGACCATGTCCGCCGGGCTGCGTTACCTGGCGACCGCGCGCGACCTGATCGACCGGGTCGTCGACGAGCAATGGCGGAACATCGCCGCAGCGGCTGACCTTGTCGCCGCCACCCTCGAGCAGGGCGGCACGATCCATGCCTTCGGAAGCGGCCATTCCCACATCCTTGCCGAGGAGCTGTTCTATCGAGCCGGTGGTCTCGTTCGCGTTCGGCCGATCCTGTTCGAGGGCCTGATGCTCCACGCCAGCGCGAAGCTCAGCACATCCCTCGAGCGGATGCCCGGCCTCGCGGCGGCCCTCCTCGACGACCACCCGATCCCGGCGGGAGACGTGCTCGTCATCGCCTCGAACTCCGGCAGCAACGCGGTCAGCTCGGAGCTGGCCTCGGCGGCTCGTCGCGGCGGGGCGTCGGTCGTCGCCATCACGAGCCTGCGCCATGCGACGTCCTCAGCCGCCCGCGCGACCGACCGCCCCCGGCTGCACGAGGTGGCCGACGTGGTCATCGACAACGGCGGCTGCGTGGGCGACGCCGCGATCGAGATCGCCGGTCTCGACCGGCCGGTCGGTCCAACGTCGACGGTCGTGGGAGCGGCCATCCTCAATGCCATGGCTGTCGAAGCGGTCGAGCGACTGATCGCTCGCGGCATCGTCCCGGACGTGTACACGAGCAGCAACGTCGAGGGCGGCGACGCGGCGAATGCTCCGTACCTTCGAAGGGAAGCGACGTGAAGACGGCACCACCCTCGGGCTTCGAGATCCGCGGCGTGATCGAGGGCTTCTATGGCAACCCCGGGACCCGCCTACATCGCCTGGAGCTCATCGAATTCATCGCGGCGCGGGGGATGAACACGTTCGTCTACGCCCCCAAGGACGACCCACTCGTCCGACGCGCCTGGCGCGAGCCGTATCGCGGCGACGACCTCGATCGGCTGACGGAGCTCATCGATTGCTGCCGGCGGCACGGCGTCGAGCTCGTGTATTGCGTCAGTCCCGGCCTGTCGATCCAGTATTCAGGCGACGGCGACCTCGAGGCACTGGCCGCGAAGCTCTCGTCGGTCGCGGCGCTCGGGGTGCGCCGGTGCGGGCTCCTCCTCGACGACATCCCGCCAGAGCTCCAGCACGGGGCCGATCGGGCGATGTTCGGCACGCTCGCGGAGGCCCACGCCCACCTCATCCGCCGCGTATTCGAGCGCCTCGAAGATGGCTCATCGCTGGTGGTCTGTCCCACCGTGTACTGGGGCCGTGGCGACGAGCCCTACCTGGCGGCGATCGGCGAGGCGATCGACCCTCGTGTCGAGCTGTTCTGGACGGGTCGTGCCATCTGCGCGGCGACGCTCGACCTCGCGGACGCGCGGACGTTCGCACGCACCACGGGCCGCGATCCGACCTACTGGGACAACTATCCGGTCAACGACGTGGCCATGAGCTTCGAGCTCCACATCGGCCCGTATCGCGGGCGCGACCCGCGGCTATGGGAGGCCAGTCGAGGGGTCATCGCCAACGGGATGGAGCTGTTCGAGGCGTCCAAGATCGCCTTCGCCACCATCGCGGACTACCTGCGCGATCCGGAAGGCTACGAACCGGAAGCCAGCTGGCAGCGCGCGCTCCGCGACGTCGCCGGCGACAGCGAGTTCGAGGCGTTCGCCATCTTCGCCGACAACGTCCGCTCGTCATGCCTGTCGGCCGAGGACGCACCTCGCGTGACACACGCGATCGAAGCCTTCGCGTTCGCCTTCGATCGGGGCGACGGCATGGCGGCGGCTGCGGACCTGACGGCAGAGGCCGACCGTCTGCTCGGCGCCGCCGAACAGCTGCTGCGAGGGTCGGTCGGCAACTCGGCCCTGATCGAAGAGTGTCGTCCCTGGATCGAGGCATTCGAACTTGGTGCCCGCGCCCTGGCTCGGGTCGCCGATCTGGCCGCCGCGGGTTGTCTCGAGCGCGATGCCCGGGCGGAAGTCATGCCATACCTTGCGCGGTTGCGCCAGGCCAGAGTCCGGGTCTTCGGAGACGCCCTCGACATGTTCCTCAGCGACTTGACCGACACCCATGTCCGGCCCGGCCGGATGATCGCTCTTGGAGGAGGCACCCTATGAACGTCCAGGCCAAGCGAGTGATGGCGGCGGCCGCGATGGCGCTCGTCGCCACGGCGTGCGCGGGCACCGCCGCGCCGTCGAATGACCACGTCCTGCGGATCGCGATGGGCTCGCCCGGCGAAGCCCAGATCCGGGTCTGGGACGACGTCGGCAAGCAGTTCGAGGCGGCGAACACCGGAACCAAGGTCGAGCTGAACTACCTCGACGACGACCTGTACGAGACGATCGGCCTGCAGAACCTGCTCACGGGCCGCAACGCGCCGGACATCTATTTCGAGTGGACCGGGAGCCGACTTGCGCAGAAGGTCAAGGACGGGTTCGCGGCGGACCTGACAACGGCCATCAAGTCCGGACCGCTGGCGGGGCTCTTCGACGATGCCGTCCTCGCGCAGTACACGATCGACGGAAAGGTCGTCATGGTCCCGTACTCCGCGGATGTGACGAACGTGCTCTGGTACAACAAGAAGACGCTGGCTGACGCGGGGGTCACGCCGCCGACCACGTGGGATGAGCTCCTCGCCGCGTGCGACACGCTGGCGGGCAAGGGCATCGTCCCGATCGCATCGGGCAACAAGGACCTGTGGCCGGCCGGGAACTGGCTCGCCCACATGACATCGCGGGTGGTCGGCGAGGATGCCTACGCGAAGGTCCTCAGCGGTACCGGCAAGTTCGACACGCCCGAGTGGGAGAAGGCCTTCGGCCACATCCAGGAGCTGGCCGACCACAAGTGCGTCAACGACAGCGCCAACGCGATCGATGACAACGAGGGAGCCCAGCTGTTCTTCCAGGGCAAGGCCGCCATGCACCCGATCGGCTCGTGGCTCGTCAGTTGGGCGATCGACGAGGCGCCCGACCTCGATTTCGACTACGTCAACCTGCCGGCGATGCCGGGCGGTGCCGGAAACCAGGGAAGCGTGATCGGCGTTGCGACCGGCTATGCCGTGAACGCGAAGAGCGCCAAGTTGACCGAGGCGACGAACTTCATGGCCTTGCTCAACAACAGCGACAACGTGGCGGCGCTCCTCGAGGCCGAGGTCACGCCGCTCGCCAAGTCCGCATCGTCCGGCGCGGAGATCGACAGTCGAACCGCT
>JAXDKY010000070.1:0-4254 GCA_034666885.1 Chloroflexota bacterium | reverse complement strand
CCGGTCACGAGCAGTCGACGGTATTCGCGGGCGGCGTCGGTCATCCCATCGGCCGCTCGGACGGCGGCGCCAGGCGGCCGACATCGTCGTCGTCGCGTGCGAGCTCGGCCGCGCGCAACAGTGACGGCACGGTCCCGGCGTCGGTCCAATGGCCTTCGTAGACCCGCGTGAAGAGGCGGCCGTCCGGCACGTAGTGGTTCAGGACGTCGGTGATCTCGAACTCGCCGCGCTTCGACGGCGCCAGGTGGCCGATGACGTCGAACGCATCCGGCCGCAGGAAGTACACGCCGATCGGGATGAGGTCGCTCTTGGGGTTGGCGGGCTTCTCCTCGAAGCCGACGACGTTGCCGTCCTCGTCCAGCTCGGCCACGCCGAAGCGCTCGGGGTCCGGGACCTTGTACAGGAGCGTGCCGGCACCGGCCGTGCTGTCCTCGAACTCCTTGGCGACGTCCTCCAGGCCCGGGCCGCGCAGGATGTTGTCGCCGAGGACGCAGCAGAAGGCGTCGTCACCGACGAACTGGCGGGCCAGGCCGATCGCCTGGGCGATGCCCTGCGCGCCCGCCTGGTAGCGGTAGGTCAGGTCGAGCCCGAAATGCGAGCCGTCGCCGAGCAGCTCGACGACGTCGCCGACGCTCTTTCCACCGACCACGACCATGACCTCGCGGATGCCCATCGAGGCGAGCGTCTCGATCGGGTAGTAGATCATCGGCCGGTCGTAGATCGGCAACAGGTGCTTGTTCGTGACGATCGTCAGCGGAAAGAGGCGCGTGGCGGTCCCGCCAGCGAGCACGATGCCTTTCATCGCCGGGAAGGGTAGCAGGGCGCGCGCACCAGCCCGGTCGGACCACAAGGCTTACGGCCCGCTTCCGCGCCCAGCGGTTCTAACGACGAACGAGCCGCCCCGACCGGGTGGTAGTTCGCTCGTTGAGCCGCATGGCGGCCGATCCGGCGCCCCGGGCGCGGTTCCTTAGACGGACGAGCCGCGGGCCGGCGAGTCGACGAAGGTCGTTCGACCGTAGCGCCACTTGGCGGTGAGCGAAGTCGTGCTGAGGAGTGCCAGACCGGTTCAGGTAAGAGCCAGTGAAGCGCCCATGGGCATCCTCGGCTGATGCCAACCCGAGATCGACTCTCCAGTCGAGCCCAAGCCACGTCACGTCGATTGACCGCGACCGTTATGGCGGAGATCAAACTGGCCCGCATTCGGGCGGGCGTCAGCCAGAAGGATGTGGGACACGCAGTGGACATGTCCGCCAGCCAGGTGGGCCGATTCGAGCGTGGTCAACTCCAGGAAGTAACCATCGAACAGGTCTGTCGGCTCAGTGTCGCCGTCGGCCTCGAGGTGAGCCTGCGTTTGTACCCGGACGGCGACCCGATTCGGGACGCTGCTCAGGTACGGCTACTCGAGAGGCTACGGGCGCGAATCGCACCGAGTGTCCGATGGAGGACCGAGGTGCCGTTGTTCGGCCGTGACGACTCGCGTGCCTGGGATGCCGTTTCAGACGGCACAGGTTGTGTCGACGGAATCGAGGCCGAAACACGCCTGAGCGATGTCCAGGCGACGGAGCGGAGGATCATGCTCAAGCTCCGCGACGATGCCTCGATCCAGCACCTGTTCCTGCTCGTCGCCGATACGCGGGCCAATCGTGCAGCGCTGGCCATCGGGCGGGAGTCGCTGCGCGGCAACTTTCCGCTCGACACGCGGGAAGTGATCGCAAGCCTCGCCGCCGGTCGGTGTCCGGGCGCCAACGGTCTGATCATCCTCTGAGGGTCGAGACGCCTGCGCCAGGCGGCGCTAGCGACGAAAGACCTTCGTTGAGTCCTCGCTGGGCGGTCGGACCGTCGAACGTACCAGTCGAGCTTCGACGTTTCGATCGCTGGGCGCCGGGGGCGACGCTCCGGGAGCGCGGACGGTCGGCTTCTCCGTCGTTAGAGCCGCTCGGCGCACGTCGCTCGGTTTGAGGGGTGGCCGGGAGATGTCACCGAGCGACGAACCGGAGTCGGCGACGAACCGGAGTCGGCGGCGAACCGGCGTCGGCGCGTTGGCGCTCCCTATGGCGACGGCGCCGGTCGGGGTGAGCGCGACGGCGCGGCCGTCGGGCGGGCCGTCGGCGTGAAGCACGGCTGCTCCCCTTCCGGCAGCGTGCCGCCGTTGCCGGTGCATTCGACGGGCTGCTGCTCGATCGGCGGCAGGCCGCCCTTGTAGTCGAGGATGACCAGCACGAACTCGAGCTTGTCGAGGTTGGCGGCCGGCGTCAGGTAGGCCGTCTGGACGACATCGTTCGCGTCGCGTCGGACGTCGACGACCTGCCCGATGAGCAGGCCCTTGGGATACGGCGAGCGGATCCCGCCGGCGAGCTCGATGCCGGCCGTCACCACCTCGTCGCCCGGGGAGATGGTCTCGCCCGAGTCGATCTGCTCCATGACGAGGACGCCACCGAGCTGGCCCACGACCTGGCCCGTCGCCGCCGTCGAGACGAGCTGGCCGATGACGGTCGAGGTGCCGTCCGTCAGCAGCACGGCCATCGAGCTGTCCGGCCCGACGCTGGTGATGCGCCCCGCCAGCGCCCCGCCGCCGACGACGACCACGTCGCCGACCTTGATCCCGTCGTTCGTGCCCTTGCCCAGGCCGATGACCCGGCGGAACTCGGAGGAATCCCGCGAGGTGACCGGCACCGCCACGGTCTGATGGTCGAACCCGGCCTGCAGCTGGAGCAGTGAGGTGAGCTGATCGTTCTCGCGGCGGACCTCATCGGTCACCGCCTGCCCGTTGGTGAGCTGCTCGTTCTCCGCGCGGAGCGCCGCGTTATCGACCCGCAGGCGGTCGATCTCGGCGATGGCGTTCGCCACGGAGGCCACCGCGCCGGCGACCTGGTCGAGCGCGCCCTGGATCGGCCGGAAGGCGAACCCGACGCCGTTTTGCAGCTCCCGCACGCTCGAGTTCGAGGAGAAGGCCATCAGCACGAGGCTCACGGCGAGCAGCACCGTGAAGGCGATACTGCGCCGGCGGGCGGTCCGGGTGGCCAGGAGTGCGGTCATCGGTCGGTCATCTTCGGTCGTTTCCGGCGGTTGCGACGCCGTGCGGCGTCAGCGCGGCGGGCGCGCGTAGGTCTCCGAGACGAGCACACGATCCATCGCATCGAGTTCCTGGAGCACGAGCCCGGTCCCGCGCACGACGCAGGTCAGCGGGTCGTCCGCGACGTGGACCGGCATCTGAGTCGCCTCGGCGATGCGCCGGTCCAGGCCGGCCAGCAGGGCGCCGCCGCCGGCAACGACGATGCCCTGATCCATGATGTCGGCCACGAGCTCCGGTGGCGTCTCCTCGATCGTGTCCTTGACCGTGTCGACGATCTGGGCGACAGACGGCTCGATGGCCTCGCGGATCTGGTCGGCACCGACCTCGACGCTGCGCGGCAAGCCGGTCAGCAAGTCGCGGCCGCGGAGGGTGACGCGCTGGGCGTCCCACTCCCCGGGGTAGGCGGACCCGATCGCGATCTTGATGTCTTCCGCAGTCCGCTCACCAAGGAACAGGTTGTACTCGCGCCGGGCGAACGTGACGATGTCCTGGTCCATCTCGTCGCCACCGATGCGGATGGAGCGCGACACGACGATGCCACCGAGCGAGATGACCGCCACTTCCGTGGTCCCGCCACCGATGTCGACGATGAGGGAGCCCGAGGGCTCCGACACGGGAAGCCCGGCACCGATCGCCGCGGCCATCGGCTCCTCGATGAGGCGGGCCCAGCGCGCGCCGGCGTTGAGCGCCGCGTCACGGACGGCCCGCTTCTCGACCTCGGTCACGCCCGACGGGATGCCGAGCAGCATGCGCGGTCGCGGGATCAGCCCGATCCGGTCGTGGACCCGGTTCACGAAGTACTTGATCATCTGCTCGGTCACGTCGAAGTCGCTGATGACCCCGTCCCGCAGCGGGCGGACCGCGATGATGTTCGCCGGGGTCCGGCCGACCATCCGCTTCGCCTCGGCGCCGATCGCGAGGACGCGCCTGCTGCGTGCCTCGATCGCGACCACGGACGGCTCGCTGATCACGATGCCGCGGTCGCGGACGTGGACGAGCGTGTTCGCGGTCCCGAGATCGATCCCGATGTCGCGCGAGAACATGCCCAGAAAGGCGTCGAGCATTAGGTGAACGGTCCTTGGTCGTGTCGTCCCGGAGGGTTCGCGTCCCGCGTCAGCGACGAGCAGGGACAGCGCGTGCGCAGTGTATACCGAGGTTCCCGAGCCGCCCGTCGCATGACC
>JAXDKY010000069.1:0-6552 GCA_034666885.1 Chloroflexota bacterium | reverse complement strand
AAGACGAGGCCATCCCGGAGCCAGCCCGAGCATCGACGAACCGTTGCACGAAGGCCAGCGCGATGTCGGCGACCTCGCGCCAACCGCTGTCGATCGTGAGCGAGTGCCCACGGCCCGGGATCTTCTGAATCTCGGTGACGCCGTCGTTCTCCCTCTGCTGGTCGTACGAGGCGTTCGCGATCGACCATGGCACGGTGTTGTCGAGCTCGCCGTCGAGGATGAGGAGCGGGCCGCGCTCGGGGTTCTTCGTGTCGACCTTGTCCTCCGTCCAGGGGTTGAGATTGGCGGCGGCCGCCTGGAAGAGCGGCTCGCCGGGCGCCGGCACGGCGAAGGTTGTGTACAGCTCCTTCGCCTCGTCCTCGCTCACGGCATTCGCGAACGCGTAGCGGAACTGCTCGTAGGTGAGCGGGACGGCGCGACCGCGGTTGAGCGGGTTGGTCAGCACGGGGGACGCCGCCCGCAGCGCCGAGATCGGGAGTGGCAGCACCCCGCGGAAGGGCGCCGGATCGATGGCCACCGCCGCCGCCGCGAGTCCGCGACCGGCGAGGATCTGGGTCATCAGGCCGCCGAAGGAGTGGCCGATGATCGCGGGCTTCGTATCGAGCAGGCCGATGACGTCGGCGAAATGGTCGGCGACGTCCTTGATCGACTTGCCGGCGAAGACCTCCGGGTTCGCGTTCGCCTCGGCGACGGTCTCGGGATCGTCGGGCCAGCCCGGGGCGATGGTGGTGTAGCCGGCGTCATCGAAGACGGTCTGCCAACGGTCCCAGCTGCTGGGCAGCAGCCACAGGCCGTGGACGAATACGACCGGCGTGCGTCCCGATGCGTTGGCTTCGGTGACCTGCTGGCGCTCGTGATCGGTGATGACGGCCATGCCGGTCCTCCTTGGTGCCTGGGCCAAGCCCTGCTTCCCGACCACAGCCACGTGGTGGTCGCAGACATTGTCCGCCGACGTCGTGCGTGGCGCGTCTACCGACTCAGTGCAGCCGCTGCTGCCAGTCCGGCGGGACACGACCGGCCGGCCCGGGCACCGGTTGATCGAGCGGGTGCGCCTCCGGCGGGGCCAGAGGCGGGCCGTCGAGGAACTGCTCCGTCGTGTAGTCCCAGAACCAGTCCTCACCGGGCTCGTAGCTGCGGACGATCGGATGGCGCGTGTCCGCCGCGTGGCGGCTCGCGTGCTGGGACGGCGACGAGTCGCAACAACCGATGTGGCCGCAGTGCGTGCACCGGCGCAGGTGGAACCACCACCCGCCCGAGGCCAGGCACTCCACGCACCCCGGGCCGCTGGGCGGCACCGTCGGGTCGATATCCGAGCTGTCTACCACGGTTCACCTCAACTGCGACGGTAAGTGTCTCGCGCTTCGCCGCGCGGCGCATCTCGCGCACCGAGCCCCGTATGCTCGCCGCCGCCTCGAGGTTGACAGGCAAGTAGTCACTTGCCTATGCTGCCGTCCTGGACGTGTTCAAGGCTCTTGCCGATCCCACCAGGCGGACCATCCTCGATGAGCTGACCGAGCGCGACGGTCAGACCCTGTTCGAGCTCTGTACTCGCCTGCTGATGAAGCACGGGATCGACTCGACCCGCCAGGCGATCTCACAACACCTCGAGGGGCTCGAGGCCGCCGGTCTGGTTCGGGTCAAACGCGAAGGCCGGTACAAGTTCCACTACCTCGACGGCGCGCCGCTCAAGCAGATCACCGAACGGTGGCCGAGTCGAGACTGAAAGGGAGCGTTCCGATGCGGATCTACGTCACGAGCGTCCTGGTCGACGACCAGCGGAAGGCGCTCGAGTTCTATACCAACACTCTCGGCTTCGAGACGAAGCGGGACATCCCCCTGGGCGATGCCTCATGGCTGACGGTGGTGTCGCCGGAACAGCCAGACGGAACGGAGCTGCTGCTCGAGCCATCCGGCCATCCTGCCGCCAAGCCGTTCAAGGACGCCCTGGTGGAGGACGGCATCCCGTTCACGTCGTTCGCGGTCGACGACATCCAGGCGGAGTTCGATCGGCTCCGATCGAAGGGCGTGCGATTCACGCAGGAGCCGACCCAGATGGGCGAGGTCACCATGGCGGTCTTCGACGATACCTGCGGCAACCTCATCCAGATCGTCCAGCTGGCGTAGCCGTCGGATCTGGCGCGCCCGACGGAGCCAGATCGACATACCACGCTGGATCGATGTCGATCCTTGCGAGTCACCGACAAGGAGTCGGCCACCGATGAGCAACGGCGAAGGAACCTCGCAGACCGCGCATGCCACGGAACCCGCGGCCTTTCGGATCGAGGTCCCAGAGGATCAGTTGACGGACCTGCGACAGCGTCTGGCCAATACCCGTTGGCCTGACGAGCTGCCGGGAGTCGGCTGGCAGTACGGCGTTCCCCTCGACTATCTCCGTGAGCTCGCCGAGGACTGGCGGACCCGATACGACTGGCGCGCCTGGGAAGCGCGGCTGAACGAATGGCCACAATTCACGACCACCATCGGCGGGGCGCGCGTCCACTTCGCCCACGTCCGCTCGCCGGAGCGCGATGCCTTGCCGCTCATAATCACCCACGGCTGGCCGGGCTCCATCGCCGAGTTCATGGAGATCGTCGGCCCGCTGTCCGACCCCGTCGCCCACGGCGGAGATCCACGGGACGCCTTCCACGTCGTCATCCCTTCGATTCCGGGGTTTGGGTTCTCGGGTCCCACGACCGAGGCCGGCTGGGACAATCGCCGGGTGGCGGCCGCTTGGGCAACGCTCATGGAGCGTCTCGGCTACCGACGCTACGGCTCGCAGGGTGGCGACTGGGGTTCGGGTATCTCGCGCCGGCTCGGACTCCTGGCGCCCGACCGAGTCATCGGCGTCCACCTCAACACGCTAGCCCTGCCGACGCCCAGCCCTGACCAGGTCAGGAACCTCACCGACACCGAGCGGAACCACCTCACGACGATTGAGACCTTCGACCGAGAGGGCTCCGGGTACGCCGCCATCCAGCAAACGCGACCACAGACCCTGGCCTACGGACTCACCGATTCGCCTGTTGGCCAGTTGGCATGGATCGTCGAGAAGTTCGCTGAGTGGACCGACAACGACGGCCTTCCTGAGCAGGCCGTCGCGCGTGACCACATGCTGACCGATGTGACGATCTACTGGCTGACCGCCACCGCCGGCTCGTCGGCTCGCCTCTACTACGAGACGGTCCACGCTGACTCGTGGGGCAGCCCGCCCCAGGTGTCCCCGGTCCCGACCGGGATCGCGTTCTTCCCTCGCGAGATCGGCCCCGTCATTCGTCCACTCGCTGAGCGATGGAACAACGTCGTGCGCTGGACCCCGTTCGAGCGCGGTGGCCATTTCGCGGCAATGGAGGAGCCCCGCGGCCTCATCGAGGACATCCGAGCATTCTTCCGTGACCTGCGCTGATGTCGCGCGGCGGGGCTCGCTCTCCGGCTCGTCATCGTTCAGAGCCTAGGGAGTCTGGCGCGCCCGACAGGACTCGAACCTGCGACCTTTGGGTCCGGAACCCAACGCTCTATCCACTGAGCTACAGGCGCGCGAAGCGATAGGTTACCGCAGCGCCCAGTTCAGCCGGCCCCATCCAGCGAGACCGCGGAGCCGGACCGAAGCGTGAACCGCAGCCATCCCGGCGACCGGCGTGCGCTACGCTCCCGGCATGACGTCAGCGACCGCCACCATCGCCCCGAAGCTCATCCGACAGGACGGCCGCGACAAGGTCACCGGGAGCGGGCGCTACGCCGCCGACCTCTCCCTGACCGGCATGTTGTACGGCGCCTTCCGCGCAGCCGGCGTCCCGCACGCGCGCATCCGCAGCATCGATGCGACGGCGGCAAGGGCGCTGCCCGGTGTGCACGCGATCATCACGGCCGCGGACGTCCCCGAGGTCCGCTATGGCGCGTTCGTGCGGGATCGCACGCTCTTCGCTCGAGACATCGTCCGCTGGGAAGGCGAGCTCATCGCGGCGGTCGCCGCGGCCACGCCCGAGATCGCGGCGCGCGCCGCGGCCCTGATCGACATCGATCTGGAGGTCCTCCCCACCGTCACGGACCTCGAGGCAGCCGCCGGCGCCGACGGCCAGCTCGTGCACGACGACTGGGCGGCCTACGAGGTCGATGACAACGTCGTCCGGCAACGGAACGTGGCCTCGCATTCGACCATCGTCAAGGGCGATGCCGAGGCCGGCATGGCCGAGGCCGACATCGTCGTCAAGGGCCGCTACGTCGCCGACGGCTCGCACGCCGTCCCGATCGAGCCGCGCGCGATCCTGGCCGAGTGGCAGGGCGACCACGTGACGATCTGGTCGTCGACACAGGTGCCCTTCGCCGCCCGGGCCGGCGTCGCGGAGACGCTCGGCCTGCCGCAGAACCGGATCCGGGTGATCGTGCCCCACCTCGGTGGCGGCTTCGGCGCCAAGTGCGAGGTCGGCTTCGAGCCGCACGTCGCCGCCCTGGCGCGGGCCGCGGGTCGGCCGGTCAAGGTCGTCTTCTCGCGCCGCGACGAGTTCCTGCTGCCGGACCATCGCCGCGAGCGGATGATCATGGAGCTGGAGACCGGCGTTCGGAAGGACGGGACGATCGTGGCCCGCCGCGGGCACCTGATCATCGACAACGGCGCCTACAGCATGGACGAGCCGTTCCTCGGCCAGATGGCCGGGATGTTCGCCGTGGGGCCGTACCGGGTTCCCAACGTCGATGTGGCCGTCGACGTCGTGTACACGAATACGCAGCCATCCGGCTCGGTTCGCGCGCCGACCGGCCCGACGACCTGCTGGGCCGTCGAGCAGCACCACGACGTCGTCGCCGAGCGACTCGGCATCGATCCCGTCGAGTTCCGGCGGCGCAATCTCGTCCGCGAAGGCGACACCGGTCCGACCGGCCAGGTCTTCGAGCGAATCGGCGCGCTCGAGACGCTCGAGGGGGCGGCCGCCAAGATCGGCTGGGGCAAACCGCTGCCCGACGGCGAGGCGATCGGCATCGCGACCGGTTGGTGGCCATCGTTCCCCGGGCCATCGGGCGCACACCTCCGGATCAACGCCGACGGCAGCGGCACGATCGTGACCGGCGCCCAGGAATGCGGCACCGGCGCCGTCATGGCCCTCCCGATCCTGGCGGCTGAGGTCCTCGGCATGCGGCCGGACGAGTTCCGGATCCTCTACCAGGACACGGACGCCGGGCCATACGACGGCGGGGCCAGCGGGTCGCAGACGACGTTCAACAACGGCCGGGCGGTCATCGCCGCGGCGACGGAGGTCCGCGAGCAGCTCCTCGACCTCGCGGCCGATCTGCTGGAGGCCAACCGCGCGGACATCGAGCTCATCGACGGAGCCGCCCGGGTCAAGGGCAGCAGCACCGCGTCGGTGACGATCGCCGAGCTCGCGTCGCAGGCCGCCGGAGCCGGGCTGCTGCTCGGCAAGGGCTCCGGCGAGCCGCCGCCCACGCCCGCCGTCGAGACCGCGAGCTGCGTCGGTCGACTCGGGGGCGAGTCCTTCGCGGCCCCGACGTTCTTCACCCACGCCATCCGCGTCAAGGTCGACCGGGATACCGGCGTCGTGCGCGTCCTCGAGGTGGCGGCCTCCCACGAATCGGGCGTGGTCATCAACCCGGTCGGCGCGGCCGGCCAGATCCACGGCGGGGTGGCGATGGGCATCGGGCAGGCGCTGACGGAGGGCGTCCTGCTCTCGGACGACGGTCGACAGCGCAACGCCTATCTCCTCGACTACAAGCTCCAGACGGTCGCCGACGTCCCGAACATCCATGTCGACTTCGTCGACGCGCCGTCGCCGACCGGTGGCCCCAAGGGCCTCAAGGGCATCGCCGAGCCCCCGTGCGTCCCGACGCCCGGCGCGATCGCGAATGCCATCACGCGCGCAGTCGGCGTCCGGGTCAACGAGCTGCCGATGACCCCGGAGCGGGTGTGGGACGCCATGGCCTCGAAGCACGGGGACGCCTGAGTTGGGCGGGCACTTCCTGGCGCCGACGGCACTCGACGAGGCCCTGACGGCCGCGGCCGCCGGACATCGACCGGTGGCCGGCGGTACCGACCTCGTCGTCGGGACGCGGCAGGGCAAGTGGCCCATGCCCGACGACCTGGTGGCGCTCGACCGGATCGCCGAGCTACGCGGGATCGACGAGACCGCGGATGGCCTGCGCATCGGGGCGACGACGAGCCACGCGACCCTTGCCACCCACCCGGCCATCCGCGAGCGCTGGACGGCGATCGCCGATGCGGCGTCCATCGTCGGCTCGCCGGCGACACGGCACCTCGGGACCATCGGTGGCAATGTGGCGAACGCGTCGCCCGCAGCCGAGACCAGTGGTCCGCTGCTCTGTTTCGAGGCGGAGGTGGACCTTCGATCGACGGCGGGGAGCCGTCGGGTCGGGCTTGCCGACGTGTTCACCGGTCCCGGCCGCACCAGCCTCGTGCCCGGCGAGATCATCGTCGCCGTCGTCGTCCCGGAGCTCGCCGGCGCGGGCAGTTGCTACGTTCGACTCGAGTTCCGCCGGCAGATGGAGATCGCGGTCGTGGGCGCCACCGCCGTGCTGCGTCTCGAGGGC
>JAXDKY010000068.1:0-3561 GCA_034666885.1 Chloroflexota bacterium | reverse complement strand
CGATGGCGTGGATCGTCGTCGCGATGCCACCGGCGAACGCGCGCGCGACGTGCTCGGCCAGCAGGTCGGGCTCGGTCATCCAGACGCCGCGGCGTCGGTCGGGCGGGAGGGGTCGATCGGGTTCCGGTTCGATGTCGGCCAGCAAGGCGGCCGTGCGCGAGCCCAGCGACCCGTCGGCGAAGCACTTCTGCCAGCCGACCTTCGCGCGCCCGTGGGGGTCGCCGCCCAGCGGCGCGCCGCTCCGATGGCCGCGTTCCAGCGCCGTCGCGAGGGCATCGTCGCGGAGGCAGGCATGGACCCGCAGCGGCAGCCGGCCGCTCTCAGCCAGGCGGGCGTAGGCCGGGAACGAGTACGTGAGATCCGGGTCGGGCGCCAGACCGCCCGGATCGTGGCAGGCCACGACGCCCAGGGACACCAGCTCCTGCCCGACCGCGATGATCGCCGCGGCGAGGTCGTCCGGCCCGACGGCCGGGATGTGCACCGTCACGGGACGGGTGGCCGTCTCGAAGAGCACGCCTTCGGGCGTCCCGTCCGCCGAGCGACGGATCGCGCCGCCGGGAGGATCGTCGGCCCCGAACCCGGCCAGCGCGAGCGCCGCGTGGCTGGCCCACAGGGCGTGGTGGTCGTGCGCCCACAGCGCCGCCAGCCGGCCGGGCGCCACCGCTTGCAGCTGGTTCGCGGTGGGCCAGCCACCCCACCGGTCGCTGTCCCAGCCGTGACCCTCCAGCCACGCGCCGGCCGGCAGCGCCTCGTGCGCGACCCGCAGGCGCGCAAGGCCCTCGTCGAGCGTAGCGGCGTCGGTCAGGTCGACCTGGCGCCTGGCGATGGCGGCCTGCGCGAGGTGGAGGTGCGCGTCGGTCAGGCCGGGGATAGCGACCTGATCCGGCTCGAGATGGATGCGCTGGGTGAACGGATCCGCCCGCGTCTCGAGGTAGACCTCGGAGCCGGCAAAGGCGATGCGTCCGTCCCGGATGCCGATGGCCTCGACCCAGCCGAAACCGGCGGGCCCGTCCAGGGTCGCGATGCGGCCGGTGATCAGGGTCTCGAGGGGCATGGAGCGGTCAGCCTGGTGGCTGCAAGGGCGACGGCGAGGCCGGGCCGGCGAGGAGCGCGGCCAGCCCTTCCGGGGACAACCCGGCCCCGAGGCCAAGCGCGAGGGCGACGCGGGCCTTGATCGCGCACAGCATCCCGACGCGGATGGCGCCGGCGCGGACCCACGTCGCCCCGCCGCCCGGGAACGCATAGGCGGTCGAGACCGCGCCGGCGGGACAGCGCGATGCGAGGGCGACGACCACGCCCCCGGCGATCGCCCGTTCCGCGGCGGCCAGCCAGCCGGGCGACGTGTTCCCGGCCCCCGTCGCGGCGACCACGATCCCGTCGGCTCCGGCGGCCACGGCCGCATCCAGCAACGACCCGTCGGACCCGATTCCGGCCGTTAGCAGGTGGACCCGCCCGGCGCCGCGGCCGGTGCCGAGCCCCCGGGCAACAAGCCGGCGGCGCGGCCCGCGGGCCCGTTCCAGCACCACCCGGTCGTCCAGGACGCGCCCCAGCGTCCCACCGTTGGGCGATCCGAACGTCGCGAAGGCCGTCGTGTGCAACTTGGTGACATCGTCGGCGGGCTCGATCGTCCCGGCCAGCGTCACGACGACCCCGGCGTCGCGCATGGCCGGCTCGACCGCGACCGTGACCGCGTCGCGCAGGTTCGCCGGTCCGTCGAAGCCGTCCTCGTGCGGGGCGCGCATCGCGCCCGTGACGACGACCGGCTTGGACGACTCGAGAACGAGGTCCCAGGCGAAGCTGGTCTCCTCGATCGTGTCGGTGCCTTGGACGACGACGACGCCGACGATCGACGTGTCGTCGAGGGCGTCCTGCACGACCCGGCCGATCCCAAGCACATCCTCGAACGTGAAATGGCTGGCGGGCGTCAGCCCCCGATCGCTGGGAACGATCTCGGCGATCGATTCGAGGCCGGGCGTGCGAGCGAGGATGGCCGCCGCGTCGAGGGCTGGCACGTTGCCGCCTGCGACGGGATCGAAGCCCATGCTGATCGTCCCGCCCGTGAACACCATCGCGACCCGTTCCATGGTCGGTGCCGCGTCAGTCGCGGTCGGCGCGATCGGACGGACCGAGCGTCATCTCCACGGTCGCATCCCGCTCGGCCCGCGACTCGGCGGGATCGACGACCTGCGGCACGACGGGAGGCTCGATGGGCGGTGGCAGGCGGCTCGAGGGCGCGTTGACGTCCTCGCGCCACTTCGGCCGATCGGCACCGAGGGCGGCCGCCAGCGGATCCTCGAAATGGGGGTCCGCGCTCGCACCGGCAACGCCGAGGTTCGGATCGCGCAGGAACACGCTGGCGATGCCGAAGGCCAGGACGCTCACGCCGACCACGAGCATCACGGTCCCGGTGCCGATGAGGTCGGAGATCGGACCGACCACGATGATCGGCACGAAGCTCGACACGGAGACGAGCATGTTCAACACCCCGAACACGCGGCCGCGGACCTCCTCCGGCAGGTCCTCCTGGAGCTGGGTCTGGGCGGGGATCGCGACGGCCCCGTAGGCGAGACCGGCCACGAAGGCGATGAACACGACGATCGCCAGCAGCGACGTGAGCGCCGAGAGGTCGAGCAGGCTGGTCGAGGTGTCGGCCCGCTGCAGGAACCGGCTGATCGGCCCGGCGATCGAGAGCAAGGACAGCATGACCCCGAGCAGGATCAGGCCGCCCTCGATGACCCGGCGGCGCGGCAGGAACTTCCCGTAGGCGTTGAGCAGCAGGATGCCCATCACGATCCCGCCGCCGAGCGGCAACACGATGACCGCGAAGTCCTTGGGCTTCAGGCCGAGCGCCGACGCGGCGAAGTCGGGCCCGAGAACCCCGAGGACACCGACCAGCGATGCCGTGATTCCCAGATAGAGCAGCGACCAGCCGATGGATCGGTTGTCGCGGATGAAGCTCAGGCCTTCGCGCAGCTGGGCGAGCGTCGTGCGCAACGCCTCGCGCGTCTCCCCGACCGGGTGGGGTCCGGTGTCGGTCTCGGCCGGTGGCGGCGGGGGCGACGCCGGCAGCGTCGAGCAGAAGACCGCCGCCAGGAAGTACAGCCCGGCCACGATCAGGATCACCGCCTGCGGGCCGGCGATATTGATGATCAGCGGGCCGAGCAGGGCGAAGCCGAGCGCGAAGGCCGCGTTCAGGGTCAGCGTGAAGACCCCGTTGGCCGATAGCAGCTGGCTGCGGGGCACGACCTCCGGGATCATCGCCGCCTCGGCCGGCGCGAAGAACACCGTCACCGTCGAGACGAAGATGTTCAGCAGCAGGATCAGCAGGAAGTAGTCGCCGACCAGGAACAGGGCGATCATCGCGACCCCGCGCAGGATGTTCGTCGCGATGAGCACGAGCCGCCGGTCGATGCGGTCCACGTAGACGCCGGCCACGGCCGAGAACAGCACGGCGGGCACCAGGAACGACAGGATCAGCAGGCTGACCGCGGTGTTCGGCTGGGTCGAGGACACGACGACCGTGAGCGCGAACAACACCATGTTGCCGCCGATCTGGGTCGA
>JAXDKY010000067.1:0-3467 GCA_034666885.1 Chloroflexota bacterium | reverse complement strand
ATGCCGATGTTCCCCCCGAGGACGACAGGGTGGGCCGGGTCGGTCGCCAGGAGCGCCGCGGTCAGCGACGCGGTCGTCGTCTTGCCCTTGGTCCCGGTCACCCCGATGGTCGGCGCCGGGGAGAGGCGCAGGAAGAGGTCCGCCTCCGCCCAGGTCGCGGCCGGGTCGACCTCGGCGCCGAGAGCCAGCGTCACGGGTCGCCCATCAAGGGCCGCGATGGCCTCGGCGAGCTCGGCCGCGGCCCGGCCGTCGTAGATGGTCACGTGCGCGCCGGAGTCGGCGAGGAAGCGGGCGAGTGCAAGCCCGCTGCGGGCGAGACCGAGGACCGTCACCGGCCGGTCGCGGAACGCGCCGGCGCGGACGGCGTCGAGGCTGAGCCGGTCGAGGTCGATCGGGCCGGTCGTCGTCATCGTCATCACCGCAGCCGGTGCAGCGAGGCCAGGAAGAGCGTCACGCCCAGGAGCGAGGCCAGGATGCCCACGATCCAGAAGCGGATGGTGATCTTCTCCTCGTCCCAGCCACCGAGCTCGAAGTGGTGGTGGATCGGGCTCATCCGGAACAGCCGCTTGCCACCGGTCGCGCGGAAGTAGGCGACTTGCAGCAGCACGGACGCCGTCTCCACGACGAAGATGATGCCGATGAGCGGCAGGACGAGGATCTGCCCGGTGATGAGGGCCGTGACGGCCAGCGTCGCCCCGAGCGAGAGCGCCCCGGAGTCGCCGATGAAGATCTGGGCGGGGTGCACGTTGAACCAGAGGAAGCCGAGCAGCGCGCCGATGATCAGGGCGCACAACAGGGCGAGGTCGCTCTGGGTCGGCTGGTTCAGCAACGCGATGAGCAGGTAGGCGACGAAGGCGATGGCCACGGTGCCGCCGGACAGCCCGTCGAGCCCGTCCGTGAGGTTGACGCCATTGGACGCCGCGACGATCGCGAACGCCCCGAACAGGACGTAGAGCCACGGCGCGATCGGCAGCGGCCCATAGAAGGGCACCGCGATCGCGGTGATGGCGTAGGTCTGCTGGATCTGCCAGGCCGCCACGAACGCCACGACCGTCAGCCAGATGAGCTTCTGGCGAGCGCGGATCCCCTCCCCAGTCTTGGCGTTGAGGTAATCGTCGAAGGCGCCAAGCGCCCCGACCCCGGCCAGCGCCGCGAGTGGGGCGAAGGTGTCCGGGCCCGGCTGGCGCAGGAAGAAGAAGATCGCGAGGACCACGACAACGATCAGGAGGCCACCCATCGTGGGCGTGCCTTCCTTGACGTAATGGGTCTCCGGGCCTTCCTCGCGGATCCGCTTGCCAAAGCCGAGACCTTGCAACAGGCGGATGTACGGCGGCATGAGGATGACGATGAGGGCGAAGGCCAGGAGCAGGCCCTGGATGAGCTCGACGGGCGGGCGCGGCATCAGCGGGCGACCTCCCCGAGTTCGAGCCGCAGCGCGTCGACCAGCCGATCGAGCCCGATGCCGCGCGACGCCTTGACGAGGACGGTATCGCCGTCGCGCAGCCGAGGCCGCAGCGCATCGAGGGCCGTGTCGACATCGGGCACGTGGTGGATGCGCGCGGCGTCCAGCCCGGCCTCGTGCGCTCCTTCCACGATGCCCTCGGCTTCCGGCCCGACCACGACGAGCAGCTCGACCGTCCGGCCGGCCGCCTCGCCCACGCTCAGGTGCCCGCCTTCGTGCCCCTCCCCGAGCTCCAGCATCGTGCCGAGCACGGCGACCCGGCGTCCGGGCAACCCCGCCAGCAGGTCGAGAGCGGCCAGGACCGAGCCCGGCGAGGCGTTATAGCTGTCGTCGATGATCGTCGCGCCACGAAGCTGGACGAGCTCAGCCCGATGTGGCGCCGCCCACCCCCCGGCGAGCGCCCGCGCGATCGTGTCCAGGTCGATGCCGGCGGCCAGCCCGACGGCCGCGGCAGCGAGGGCGTTGTGCACCGACAGGCGCCCGAGCACCGGGATGGCCACCGACCGCTCACCGGCCGGCGTCTTCAGCCGGAACCGCATCCCCTCCAGCCCCTGGCTGGTGACCTGCTCGGCCCGCACGTCGGCCGAGTCCGCGAAGCCGTAGCGCGTCGATCGGGCGGCGGACCGACCCTCCATCCGGGCGACGATCGGGTCATCCTCGTTCAGGATCGCGGCGCCGTCCGCCGGGAGCGCCTCCAGCAATTCGCCCTTGGCCTGCTCGACCGCTTCGAGGCTCCCGATCCGCGAGAGATGCACGGGCTGCACGGCCGTAACGACCCCGATCGACGGCCGCGCCATGGCAGCCAGCTCGGCGATCTCCCCGCCGACGTACATCCCCATCTCGAGCACCGCGGCCTCATGCTCCGGACCGAGTCGCAGCAGGGTCAGCGGCAGGCCGATCTCGTTGTTCATGTTCCCCTCGGTCCGGAGGGTTGGGCGAGTGGCCGCAAGCACCGCGGCCACCGCCTCCTTGGTCGAGGTCTTGGCGATGCTCCCGGTGATGCCGACCACGAGCGGCGTGAACCGCCGGCGCCAGCCCGCGGCCACAGCCCCGAGCGCCGCCTGTGCGTCGGCCACCCGCACGACCGTCACGTCGCCGAGCGCGGCCGGATCGGCCGGTGGTCGCGTCACGAGCACGGCGGCCGCGCCGCGAGTGACCGCCTGGGGCAGGTGGGCGTGGCCATCGGTGCGTTCGCCGGGCAGGGCGACGAACAACTGCCCGGGCGTCACCAGCCGCGAATCGACGGCCGCCCCGCGGATCGGTCGGGAAGAGCGGGCGAGCAGCCGGCCACCGGTGAGGTGGACCAGGTCGTCGGCCGTAAGCGCTGGCCCGGCCGGCTCGCGCGGCGCCGGGGTCGACGGGTCGACGTCGGTCACGGTCGGCAGTGTCCCATAGCGGCCGCTCACCGGTCGGAAGCGCCGGGCGCGATGGCGGACGGCCGATCCTTGAGCAGGTCGGGCGTGGTGATCGCGTCCGTCGCGATGCGGCGGAACAGCTCGAACGACATCACGGGCATCTCCAGCCGGCCGACCCGGGCGACCTTGGGGGTGCCCTCTTCGATGCGCACCGCGACCACGAGGTCGGGCACGTCAGCTTCACGGCCGATATATCCGACGAACGAATAGTTGAAGAGGTTGTGTTTCCATGCCCCGCGCCCGTTGTTGGCCGACGCGTCCCAGATCTGCGCCGTGCCCGTCTTGCCGCCGACCTGATAGCCGGGGACGAGGGTTCGGTCGCGGTAGAACGGGACCTCGGTGACGACGTGGTCCATCAGCTTGCGGACCTTCTTGGCGATGCCCTCGTTGACCACCCGGCCGAGCACCGTCGGCGGGACGTCGCGCTCCCCGATGGCCTGGACGACGTGCGGCTGGACCATCGTGCCGCCGTTGACGAGCGCCGAGAAGGCGGTCGCCAGCTGGATCGGCGTGACCGCGACGCCCTGGCCGAACGCGGCGTTCGCCAGGTCGATCTGGGCCCACGGCTTGACCGCCGGGTCGCGCACGAG
>JAXDKY010000066.1:0-3674 GCA_034666885.1 Chloroflexota bacterium | reverse complement strand
CGACGGGCCGGATCGCCGCTCCGACCAGCGGGGCCACCCCGGCCATCCCGGCCTCCATCCAGACGACGGTCCGGTCGCGCGGCGGATCGCGCGGTTCCGGCCGCTCCGCCCCCGCCGGGGACCCGCTCCCCGAGCGTTGATCCCGCGCGATCCGGGTCCATCGGATCCGGTCGACCCATCGACCGACGCGGCCGACCGCTCGGTCCAGCCCGAGCCCCCTGACCCGACCGATCCTCGGCCACCACCTGCTCCGCCCGCGAGGCCGGGCGCCGGGACCTTCACGATCGAGGGCCGCGCGGCTCCCGCGCTGTTCGTCGTCGGCTGGCTGGCGACGCTCGTCGGGATCGGCGCCATCGTGGTCGCGTTGCTGGCCGGTGGCTCGGCTGGCGCGGCGATCCTGCTGACGGCCGGCCTCGCGATCCTGTCCATCGGCTTGGTCGCTGGCGCGGGCGCCCAGGGGATCGAGCGGCGCACGCGGGCCCGCGGGGCCTATGCCGGCCCATCGCCGTTCCTCGTGTTCGCGGCCACGGTCCCGGTGTCGTTGCTCGCCGTGATCGCGATCGGCATCCCGCTCACCCTTGCCGGCATCGCGGTCGACGGGCCGTTCGGGCGGCTGGCCTCGGTCGCGGCGCAGGCGGTCGTCTACATCGGCCTGATCCGCCTTCTCGTGGTCGATACGGGCGCGCTGACGTGGCTCGACATGGGCGTCCGGAGCTTCGACCGCGAGGCGCTCGGCCAGCTCGCGAGTGGCGCGTTGTGGGCCGGGCCGGTGATCGGGGTGACGTACGTGGTCGCGGCCGTCCTGTACCTGCTGTTCCCGGTCACGCCGGTCAGCCCGCTGCCGCCCGCGGGCGAGTCCGTTGGTTTCGCCATCAACCTGGTGGCGGGCGCGGTGGTCGCGCCGATCGGGGAGGAATTCATGTTCCGGGCCTTCGCAACGACGGCCTGGGCACGGTCGCTCGGGGAGCGGCGAGGACTCGTCCGTGCCGCACTCTTCTTCGCGGTGGTGCACGTCCTGAGCGTCAGCGGCGCGTCGGCTGGTGAGGCGATCAGCCTGGCGATCGTGGGGTTCGCGTCGCGGGTCCCGGTGGCGCTGGCGCTGGGCTGGCTGTTCCTGCGACGCCGGACGATCTGGGCGTCGATCGGGCTCCACGCGACGTTCAACCTGATCCTGCTGATCGTCGGCGAGGTCGCTGCCCGAAGCGGCCTCGGCCCCGCTTGACCGCTGCGTTGGCGGGGTGAGTCGGCGCGAAGCCGTCGGTGAGTCCGCGTTGAGGGGTGCCCGATAGGCTCTGCGTCGTCCCCGAGGTCCGGATGGCGGGGGGAATCGGCGGGCTCTCGTCGTTCGGGCCCTCGGGGACAACCAGTCCGCCGCGACATCCAGGGAGGTTCGCGGTGGTCGATCGATCCATGCCCGATCCGCACGTGCCGCCCGGCGCGCTTGGCGCGCGCCGGGCGCCCGTCGCGCCCCGTGCGCCCGGCCGTTCGATCCGCGAGTTGCCGGCCACGGAACGACCGCGCGAGCGGCTGGCCCAGCGCGGCCCCGGCGGGCTGACCGCCGCCGAGCTCATCGCGCTCCTGTGGGGCAGCGGCGTCCGGGGACGCTCCGCGGTCGATCTCGCCGCGGATGCGCTGGCGAGCCACGACGGGCTGGCCGGGCTCGCCCGCGCGAACGAGCTCGAGCTCGCCGGCATCCCAGGGATCGGCCAGGCGAAGGCCGCACAACTCCTCGCGGCGTTCGAGCTCGGCCGCCGGCTGATGGCCGACTGGCCGGCCGGTCGCTGGTCGATCCGCGGGCCGCACGACATCGCGGAGCGCCTGATCCTGCAGATGGGCCGGCTCGAGCGCGAGGAGCTGCGGGTGGTGATCCTCGACACGAAGAACCACGTCCTACGCGTGGAGACCGTCTATCAAGGGAACGTCAACGCCTCGCTCGTGCGGGTCGGCGAGCTCTATCGCGACGCGGTCAGGCTCAATGCAGCGAGCGTGATCCTGGTACATAACCACCCAAGCGGCGACCCCACGCCATCACCGGATGACCTCCACCTGACCGCCGAGGCCCTCGCCGCGGGCCGGCTTCTGGACATCGGCCTGCTCGACCACCTGGTGATCGGGCACGACGCCTACGTTTCCCTTCGCGATCGCGGTGTCGTCTTCGATCGACCATCGACGGTCGCCACGGCCGGAGCGGGGCGCGCGGCGGACTGACGCGGCACGTTAGGGGACCGCAATCGGGCCGGCACGGACCCTCTGGTAGACTGCGCGGGCTGCCCGGCCCCGACCCCCGTGAACATCGGCGCGACCCCGGCCTCATCCCGGCCCGGCGGTCCGCCCGCGACGACCCACGCTGACGAGGACTCTCTCCCTACCATGTTCGACCGCCTGCTCGGCCTCTTCTCCCGCGACATCGGCATCGACCTCGGGACCGCCAATACGCTGGTCCACGTGCGTGACCGCGGGATCGTCATGAGCGAGCCCTCGGTCGTCGCGATCGATGCCAAGACCAAGCGCGTGCTGGCCATCGGCGCCGAGGCGAAGCGGATGGTCGGCCGGACGCCGGCGAACATCATCGCGGTGCGTCCACTGCGCGACGGGGTCATCAGCGACTTCGACGTGACCGAGCAGATGATCAAGTACTTCGTGAACAGGGTCCACGACCGGATCGGCCTGATCCCGCGACCGCGCATGCTGCTCGGCATCCCGTCGGGCGTGACCGAGGTCGAGAAGCGCGCCGTCAAGGACGCGGCCCTCAACGCCGGTGCCCGCTGGGCGCGCCTCATCGAGGAGCCGATGGCCGCGGCGATCGGTGCCGGGCTCCCGGTCTCGGAGCCGTCGGGCTCCCTAATCGTCGACATCGGCGGTGGAACCACGGAAGTGGCGGTCATCTCGCTCGGTGGCATCGTCGTGTCGCGTTCCATCCGCATCGGCGGCGATGAGATGGACCAGGACATCGTCACGTTCGCCCGGCGCGAGTACAACCTGTTCCTCGGTGAGCGGACCGCGGAAGACATCAAGATCGCGATCGGGTCCGCGTACCCCGGGGAGTGGGACGCCCAGCGCGTCACGCTTCGTGGCCGCGACCTGCTGACCGGCTTGCCGCGCAGCGTCGAGGTCGGCGCCGACCAGATCCGCGAGGCGATCGAGCCGTCGGTGTCGCAGATCGTCGAGACGGTCAAGGACACGATCGAGGAGACGCCGCCGGAGCTCGTGGCCGACATCATGGACCAGGGCATCGTCCTCGCCGGCGGCGGCGCCCTCCTCTCGGGTCTCGACCGCCGTGTCGCCGATGCCACCCAGATGCCGGTCCACGTCGCGGACGATCCGCTCACCTGTGTCGCGCGGGGGACCGGAATCGTGCTCGAGGAGCTCGACACGATGGGGCGGGTCCTCGTCGCCGACACGTATGCGCGGCCGCCGCGCTAGGGTAAGCCGAGCTCCGCTCAGCGAGCCGACTGGCTCCGAGGTTTGACCAGGACACCCGATGAGCACGACGTTCGCAACCCGGGCCGCCCGTCGTCGGGCGGTTGCGTTCACCGCCCTCCTGTCCGTCAGCCTGATCCTGATGGCGATGTCATCGAGCCCGGTGATCACGGAGTTCCAGAACGCCGTGGGCTTCGCGCTGCGCCCCGTCGAGGGCGCGATCCACAACGTTGCCGGCTCGGTCGCGACGATGG
>JAXDKY010000065.1:0-5960 GCA_034666885.1 Chloroflexota bacterium | reverse complement strand
AGGTACCCGGCCTGGGCATCGCGCACGAAGGTGAGGTTGCGGAGCTGCTGCTGCAGCGGCGCGCCGCTCGCGGGCACCGCCAGGGTTCCGTCGTCGCACGTGTATACCGGCGCGGGAATGACCAGCCGGCTGTCGCCCTCGAGGCGTCCGGTCCCCGTCATCGTGGACGGCGTACGCGAGCACACCGAGGCGATGTCGTCGGTCACCACGATCTCGACGACACCCTCGGCTGACACACGGACGGTCATGGTCTGTGTGCCTCCGTCGGCATCGCTGGTGCTGACCCAGGTGCCACTGAAGACGGACTCGGCCCCGCTCGACGGGGACGGTCCGCCGACGGCCGGTCGACCGTCGAAGAGGTCGAGCGCGACGACAGCAGCGATCGCGACTACCGCGGCCGTACCGCCCAGGGCAAGGACCGACCACGTCACGCCGGCTCGCCTCAAGATCGCGCGCCAGCCGATCTGTTGCCTGCTCATGCGCGTCCGCTCGAAGGTGGCTTCGAGGACGCGGTCGGGAAGCCGGGCTGGAGCCGTCTGCTCCAGCCACCCACTGATCGATTCGTCAAATCGCTCGCTCGTGCTCATCACGCAGTCCTCGTCTGGGCGTCCGACGCCTTTCGCGCGTCGGCTTCGAGCGCCGCACGCATCGCTTCGGTCGAGTAGTGCAGTCGCGACCTGGCGGTCCCTTCCGGGATGCCGAGGATCTTCGCGATCTCGGCTGTCGAGAATCCGCTGTAGTAGTGGAGGACGATCACGGCCCGCTGATCGGGCTTCAGTCGACTGAATCCTCGCGCCAGCTGGTCCCGATCGGCGACCGTACCGGTGTCATCGCCGATGGAGGGCTCGAGCAAGAGCGGTCGCAGTTGCAGCGACCAGCGCCGCAGCTGTCGACCCTGGTCGGCACAGGCATTGACCAACAGCCGATGGAGCCAAGCGTCGAATCGATCCGGATCGCGCAGCGAGGGAAGCTGGCGCCACGCGCGAACGAGCGCCTCCTGCACCGCGTCCTCCGCCAGGTCCGACGACCGAAGGATCAGGCGAGCGACCGCGTACAACCGATCGCCGGCCGACGTCGCGAGGACTTCGAATGCATCGTGGTCGCCGCGGGCTGCCGCTTCGACGAGATCGCGCCTCATGCCCTCTCCATCACCGGCACGGCCTCGATGACCTGCGCTGTTCGTTATGACGGATGTGGGAAGTCGATCTACTCAATACCACGGTGACGTCGCGTGTGATCACGGCGGCATAGTCAACTTGGGAGGACCGGTCAACCTACGAGGTCGGCGATCGGAGCGGATGGGCACTCTTCCGCTGCCGTCCACGCCGAACGATTGGTGGAGATGGGGGAGAGTCGAACTCCCCGTCCAGAACCCTTCGCCGGAGACCACTACGAGCGTGTCCGATGGTTTGTCGTCGACCGCCCGGACGGGCATCGGCACTCTGCCGGACGGTCCAGTCACGTGCCCCTAGATCGGGCTTGACTCCGGACTACGTGACGCTGGTCCGGATCGCAGCTCCGCTGAATGACGCTTCCACTACCCGCGAAGCGGGGGTAGCTTCCACGCTCACCTTACTGCCTAAGCAGCGAGGGCGAGAGTCGACTGGCGGTTGCCAGGTACTTCGTTTTGCTGCCTGATTAACGAGGCCTGAGCAGCATCCTCGGCTCGCGCTCCCCGGTATCTGGGCCCTGTCGAAACCACGCATCCCCACAGAGACCGAACACCAGTTCGGGTTCGGCATGGTACCACGATGCCTCCCGAGCCCCGGACGACCGAGCCATTCCCGTCGCGCCGACGGACGCGCTATCGTTGGCGGTGGCCGAACCTCCTCAACCGAGGACGGGGGACCCACGTTTCGGGGCAAATCGCGGATCGACCGCGACGGCGAACCCACGCCGAGCCCGTCAGCTCACCTCGCAGGCCAGCAGGGCTG
This sequence comes from Chloroflexota bacterium, assembly GCA_034666885.1. Taxonomy (GTDB): domain Bacteria; phylum Chloroflexota; class Limnocylindria; order Limnocylindrales; family CSP1-4; genus SPCO01. The sequence continues at coordinate 4,026 of JAXDKY010000065.1, read as the reverse complement.
CTTCGAGGTACGTGGTGATCCGGACGCCGTCATTCCAGCCATCGCCGAGCCAGCGCGCGCTCGGGCGCAATCTCGCGCTCGACCTCGTGGCCGCGACGGGTGTCGGCGTGACGATGGCCCTCATCACCGCCCTGCTGCCGACCATCGCGCGACGCGGCGGCCTCGACCCCATCGGCCTGTCGTTCCTGGCCGCGGCGCCGTTCGTCGCGAACCTGCTGTCGGCATTCGCCGGGCGGTTCGGCCCACGCTCGGCTGCCCAGATGTCCCTGCTCCGGGGCGCCGGCGCGGCCTCCCTGCTCCTCCTGTTCGTGCTCCCGACGGCTCCCGTCATGATCGCCGTGGCCTTCGTCTTCTGGATCAGCATGTCGTTCGGTGGGCCGTTCCACCTCCGGCTGTGGGGTGCGATGTATCCGGCGCGCCTGGTCGGGCGAATGGTCGGCTTCATCGGCATGGGCCGCGCCGCGGCCGGCGCGCTCGCCGCGTTCGGCGGCGGCCTCGTCGCCGACCGCCTCGGTGGGCCGAGCGCCGTCGCCGTCGCCGGTGTGGTCGGAGTCGTGTGTGCGCTCGCCTATGCGGGCCTCCGGTCTCGGTCGGCCGAGCGCCCGCCGTCCTTCTCCGCTCGCGGCTCCATCCAGGCCCTGCGCGAGCGCCCGCTGCTCGGCAAGGTCGCGCTGGCCCAGGGCTTCTACGGCGGCGGCCTCATCGCGGCGGTCCCGTTGTACGCGCTCGTCCATGTCGACCGGCTCGACCTCAAGCTCACGGACGTGGGCGTCATCGGCATCCTGGCGGCGGTCTCGACCACCGTCTCGTTCCCGATCTGGGGTGCGGTCGCGGATCGGCACGGCGGCCTGTGGTCGCTTCGCCTCGGCAGCACGCTGGGCGTGCTCGGCCTCATCGGCTACGCGTTAGCGCCGCATGTCGCGGTCCTGTGGGTGATGGCCGTCGGCTATGGGGCGGCGAGCGCCGCCATCGATGTCGGGATCGCCTCGGTCGTCAGCGACCAGACGCCGCTCGCCTCCCGCGCGGCCGCCATGGCCGGCTGGAACGCGATCACCGGTGCGCGCGGCATCGCGGCCGCGTTCTTGATGAGCGCGCTGCTGCAGCTCGGGATCGTCGACGTGACGTCGGGCCTGCTCGTGTGCGCCGTGTCATCCGCGGTCGGCGTCGTGATGTTCGCCCGGGTGAACCCGAATGCGCCGCTGCCGGTGGCGGAAGGCGCGCCGGAACCGTCGAGCCGCGGCGTGCCGGCGCGCTCGCCCGCCGCACCCAGCGCCTAGGCTCCCTCCCAGGAGGGGGCCCCGCCGCGAGCCCGGTCCGCCGTGAGTCCCGGCCGCGGCTAGGATGCGGCCATGCGACTGACGGCGTGGGAGGAGGAGCGCCTCCTGATCTTCACCGCGGCCGAGTTGGCCCGCCGCCACCGGGATCGCGGCCTCTTGCTGAACGCCCCGGAGGTCGTCGCCCTCATCTGCGACGCGATGCTCGACGCGGCGCGGGCCGGTGGCACCTACGAGGAGGTCGAGCGGGCCGGTCGCGAGGCCGTGACGGCGGAGCAGGCACTCCCCGGTGTGGCCGCCCTGGTCGACGAGGTGCGGCTCGAGGTCCTGATGGGCGATGGCACCCGGCTCATCGTGTTGAACGAACCGCTCGGCCCGGCCGGGGACGACGCGCCCGGAGCCGTTCGCCAGGCTCCCGCCATGGACCGCGCCGACGACCGTGACCGGATCGAGCTGCAGGTGCGCAGCACGTCCACGCGCGTCGTCCGCGTGTCCAGCCATTACCCCTTCGAGCGGGTGAATCGGCGCCTGGAATTCGATCGGGTCGCCGCGACGGGCTTCCGGCTCGACCTTCCGGCCGGCTCGAGCGAGCGCTGGGCGCCGGGCGAGACCCGGACCGTCGTCCTCGTGCGCTTCCGATGAAGAGGGACCGGCTCTCCCCGGCGGAGCGCCTCGCTCGCTACGGCCCGACGACGGGCGACCGTGTGCGGCTCGGTGACACCGACCTCTGGGTGCGGGTCGACGACGACCGCCAGGCGCCCGGTGACGAGCCCATCTGGGGCTACGCGAAGACGATCCGGCCGCACTCGGCGCAGGGGCGCGCGTCCGACTCGGAGCTCGATGTGGTCGTGGCGGGCGCGCTCGTGCTCGACCCTGTCCTGGGCGTCGTCAAGGCCGATATCGGTATCAAGGACGGGCGGATCGTCGGCGTCGGTCGCGCTGGCAACGACCAGATCAGCGATGGCATCGAGCTGCCGATCGGCCCGCACACCCGGCCGATCATGGGCTACGGCCTGATCGCGACACCCGGCGCCATCGACAGCCATGTCCACCTGATCTCGCCCGAGCTGTTGCCGGCGGCGTTGTCGGGTGGCGTCACGACGCTGATCACGGCGGGCTTCGAGGAGCCGCCATGGGCGATGTCGCGAACCCTCGCGGGCATCGCCGACTGGCCGCTCAACGTGGGGCTTCAGGCGTGCGCCCGGACGCTGGACGACGCGTCACTCGACGCGCTGCTGGACGCGGGGGCCTGCGGCTTCAAGATCCACGAGGACTACGGCGCCGACCCGGAGCTGATCGACCACGTCCTGCGCTACGCGGAAGCGCACGACGTCAGCGTCTCCCTCCATACCGATGGACTGCACGAGAGCGCCGAGCTCGAGGACACGGTCGCCGCGATCGACGGCCGGACGGTGCACGCCTACCACGTCGAGGGCAGCGGCGGCGGCCACGTGCCCGACGTCATCGGCCTCGTCCGCGAGGCGAACATCATCTGCTCGTCGACGACGCCGACCGTACCGTGGGGCGTCAACGCCGCGGCCGAGCAGGTCCCGATGATCGTCCTGAACCACGGGGCCTCGTTCGCCATCGCGGAGGATGTCGAGCTCGTGCGCGAGCGGGTCCACCCGGCCACGATGGCTGCCGAGGGGCCGCTCCACGAGCTCGGCGCCATCGCCATCGTCAACTCGGACTCGCAGGGGATGGGCCGGATGATGGAGACCGTCCGGCGGACATTCCAGCTCGCGCACGTCATGCAGTCCTGGGACGGCGCGGACGGGGACGACAACGAGCGCGTCCTCCGCTACCTGGCCAAGGTGACGATCGAGCCGGCGATCACGCACGGCATCGCGGACCACGTCGGGTCGCTGCAGGCCGGCCGCCTCGCCGACATCGTCCTGTGGCAGCCGGCCTATTTCGGCGTCAAGCCCGCGCTCGTGCTGAAGTCCGGTATCGCCGCCTGGGGTCCGCTTGGCGAGGGCAATGCCACGGTCGAAGGCGCCGAGCCGACCCGCTATCGACCGGACTGGGGCGGCACCGGCCGATCAGGTGCGTCGCTCTCGATGACGTTCGTCTCCCGCGGCGCCATCGACGCGCCGGAGCTGCGACGGCACGGCCGGTCGTTGACGGCGGTCCGCGAGACGCGCGGCTTGACCCGTGGCTCGCTCGTCCGCAATCGAAGCGTTGCCGCCGTCGATGTCGACGTTCGCGACGGGACGGTCAGCCTCGACGGGAGCGTCCTGGCGATCGAAGCGGTCCGCGAGGTCCCGCTGAGCCGCCGCTACCTGCTGCGCTAAGGCTTCGGCCGCGGCGGCCCGCTCGCGATCCGCTGCTGCAGCGACCGCACGGTCGCGCCGGTCCAGTCCGACTCGATCCACCACGTCGCGCCCGCGTCGGCGAGCGCCCCGACCGTGTCCGTGTCCGACGCATCGCGGGTGGTGCCTTCGACCACGATTTCGAACGGTCCCGAATCGGTGGGACGCTCCCGCGCCACGAACGCGGCGGCCTCGCCGATCGCGGCCGGATCCCTCGTCTGCGGGAGGATCCCGTCGTAGCGCAGCGCGCGGCGGATCGACCGCTCCTTCGGCCACGCGCCGATGACCCAGATCGGGATCCGCGGCTGCTGGATCGGGGTGGGCCGGAACGTCATCGGTTCGAAGCGATAGTGGCGGCCCTCGAACCCGAACGGCTCTCCGCGCCAGAGGCCCTCGAGGATGGCCAGGCTCTCGTCGAGCCGCTCGGCGCGGATGCGCGC
>JAXDKY010000064.1:0-6180 GCA_034666885.1 Chloroflexota bacterium | reverse complement strand
TCCTGTACGGCGGCCCCGACGAGCAGCGCCTCGCGCTGGGGACCCTGGCGGCATCGACCGCGATCGGGGCGCTGGTGTCGGGCTTCGCCGTGCGCGTGGCGAGCTACCGCGTCGTGACGCTGGTCGGGCTGGCGCTGAGCGTCGCCGGGCTCGCCGCCATGGCGGCGTGGACCCCGGCCACCGGGATCCGGGACGTCGCGATCGCCCTGGGCGTGTTCGGACTGGGCTTCGGCCTGTCGGTCACGCCGCGATCCACGGCCGCCGTGGAAGCGGCTGGCAAAGACGCGTTCGGGGCGGCGTCGTCCGTGGTGACGGTGGCGCGGATGCTCGGCATGGCCATCGGCCTGGCCGTGCTGACCGCGTACGGATCCACGACCATCGACCGCCTGTCGAACGAGGTCAACGCCACGCCCGATGCCTACCTCGCCTACATCCCCGAGAACCTGCGCGATCGCCCGTTGCGCGACCCGCTGGTGGTCGAGGCGCTCGAATCCTGGGCATCGCGCGAGGCCGCGTCGATCATGGTCGGGCTGTTCGTCGTGGCGGCCGTGGTGACGCTGGCGGCCGCGGTTCCGGCCCTGGCGCTCGGTGGCTCGACCCGCCGTAGGGCCGCCGGCGGCGACCCCGCGACCCTCAGGGATGACCCGCGTATGCTGGCCGGCGATGGCAACCCCGACCCCGGCGTCATCCTCTGAGCGCGAGACTGCTCATTCCGGTGAGCCGGTCTCCCGCCGGCACCCGCCGGCGCCGCACGGTGGGCCGGGCACGGTACGCGTCACGGCCCTCGTCGACGGCAAGGTCGAGGAGTGCGAGGGGACGACGGCCCTGACCCGGATGCCCCAGATGCTCGGCCATCCCGGCACGATGTTCTGGGTCGATCTCAGCGGTCCGTCCGACGAGCAGGTCGACGAGGTGGGCACGGCACTCGGGTTCCACCCACTGATCGTCGAGGACATCCTCGAAGGTAACCAGCGCTCCAAGCTCGAGATGACGGACGGCGTCGTCCACATCGTGCTGTTCAGCCTCGCCTACACCGACGAGGTGATCACCACCGAGATCGACATCGTCCTGGGCCCCGGGTTCCTGCTGACCGCGCACGACGACACCTGGGATGCGTTCGACTCGCACCACCTGCGGGGCGGCATCGGCGTCGAGGAGATCCTCAAGCAGGGTCCGGATCACCTCCTGTGGGCGATCAGCGACGACGTGGTGGATCACTACTTCCCGTTCGCGGACCAGCTGGGCGATGCGCTCGACGAGGTGCAGGACGAGGTCGTCCGCCGGGCGAGTTCGGACTCCTTGGAGAAGCTCTTCCATCTGAAGCGGGAGCTCGTCGAGGTGCGCCGATCCGTGGGGCCGGTCCGCGAGATCTTCAACCAGCTCACGAACCGCGAGACCGAGCTCATCGATCCCAAGGAGATCCTCTACTTCCGCGACGTCTACGACCACGTCATCCGGCTGACCGACGAGCTCGACAACTACCGGGAGCTCGCCACGGCCACGCTCGACGTCTACCTGACGCAGGTGAACAACAACCTGTCGGTGATCATGAAGCGGCTGACCGGCGTGACGGTCGTCCTGGCGGGTGTCGGGGCGGTGGCAGGCATCTTCGGCATGAGCGAAGCGAGCCATGCCGGTGGGTTCTGGCCCGTCACGATGGGTATCGCGCTGGCCGCTGGGGTCCTGCTCGTCTTCCTGCGCCGGATCGACTGGATCTGAGAGGGGCGGGCCTAAGCCCAGCCGGGTGGCGATGCCTAACAGTTCCGGGGCTTCGCCTTCGGGTGCGCGTCGGACGGGGGATCGGCCGGCTGGACGTCCAGGGGCATCGCGATGGCCTGGGTCTTGCCCGGCGTTCCGTGCGGACCCTCGGAGGTCTGGAGCCAGAGCTGCTCCGTCTTGGCGGCCTGGGCGTCGTCGAGGTCCGTCTGTCCGCGCCGCACCTCGGTGATCTCGTACAGGTACAGCTGGTCGTCGCTGGTCCAGACCTCGACGATGCTGCCCACGATCTGCGGCCCCTTGGTCTTGAGCAGCGGCTCGAACATCCCCGGTCGGGCGTGGGCGAAGAGGTAGGTCGCCCGCCCCTGGCCGGGCTGACCCAGGTCCTTGAGGTACATCGCGACGTCGCAGTAGGGGTAGCCTGACGGGCCCTTCACGATCGGCAGGTCGATCCCGAGCGCGGCGATCCGGACCCGCGTCGCCACCCGGTTCGGATCGGCGCTCGGCGTCGGCGCGGGCGTGGCCGACCCGATGGGCGGGAGCGTGATCCGCGGCGAAGGCGTCGCGACAGCGACCTCGGTCGGCGTGGGCTCGGGAGTGTGGTCCGGCTCCGCCGCGACCGGGACGGTGTAGGTCAGAAGACCCGCCGCCAGCATCGTCACCCCACCGGCCGTGAGCAGAGCCGGGAGCAGGCGCGTGCGGATGAAATCGAACGGGGCCATGAGAGCGGAAGCGTAGCGGAGGCCCTCGCGACACGCTCCGGCCCGTCTGTACTGGTACCCTCCGCCGAGCATGTCGTCACGTCTGTCGATCCTCGCCGGCCTCCTGGCCGGCGTCCTCGTCGCGGTGGTGGTGCTCGGGGGGATCCTTTATCTCGCCCCTGAGCCCGGCGCTGCGGCGACGCCTGCCCCGCAGCCATCGATCGCGATCGCGACCCCGTCCCCCTCGCCGTCGCCGTCCGTGGCGGCTTCTCCGTCCGCACCCGCTGGCTCGGCATCGCCGTCCGGAAGCGCCTCGCCATCGAGCGGGTCGTCGCTCGCGGGCCTGTTCCACGTCGGTGAGGTGGCCCCCGCGCTGTCAGTGCCGCAGGTCGGCGGCGGGACGATCGACATCACGAACGTGCGCGGCAAGCCGGTCTGGGTCAACTTCATGGCCACGAACTGCCCGCCCTGCATCGACGAGTTCCCGCTGATGAACGGTTTCGCGGCCCGCTACGGCGACAAAGGGCTGGTCATCCTGGCCATCGACGTGATGGAGGAGGAGGGCCCGGTGGCCGCCTTCGGCGACCAACTGTCGGCCACCTTCCCGCTCGGCCTCGACCTCGACGGCTCCGCGCAGCAGCGCTGGGGCGCCCTCGCGCTCCCCGTCCATTTCTGGATCGACAAGGACGGGATCATCCGCGATGGCGCGCTCGGCGGGATCGGGCCCGACATCATGGCCCGCGGCCTGTCGGCGATCATGCCGGGCGTCGACGTCACACCGTGACCGCGGCCGTCGGGCCGCCGTCGACCTCCTCCGCGGCCGATGTCGCCGCCGCACTCGATCGTCTCGCCGCACCGCCCGGGCCGCTGCTCGTCGTGGCCGATTTCGACGGCACGCTCGCCGTCGGCTCCCGTGACCCGGCCGTCGCCACCATCGAGCCGCTCGCGCAGCGCGGCTTGCGCGCCCTCGCGCGGGTCGCGGCCGAACGACGCGGGCGCGCCCACGTGGCGGTCCTGACCGGTCGCGTCGTCGCGGACGTCGCGAAGCGGGTGCGGGTCGGTGGCGTGGAGTACCTCGGCGATCATGGGCTGGAGCACGGGACGCTGGCGCGCGGCGGGCGCGCGGAGCAACTCCGGGTCGTCACGGACCCGGCGTTCGATACGCACCGCCACCCTGCGGCGATCCTGGCGGACGGGGTGAGCGCCGAGCTCGGTGCCCCGCCGTGGCTGTTCGTCGAGCGCAAGGGCCCATCGGTCGCCTTTCACGTCCGCCAGGCCGACGACGTCGCCGCGGCGCGCGCGGCCGTGGTCGCAGCGATCGCCACGGTCGAGGCCCGCTTCGGCCTGGTCGATCATGGCCTGGCCCACTACCGCGGTCGGTCGGTCGTCGATCTCCGGCCGGCGACCGCCGGCGGCAAGCGCGAAGCGGTCGAGCGCCTGCTCGAGCGCCACCGTCCGAGCGCGGTCGTGGTGCTCGGCGACGAGCTGAGCGACGTGGACGCGTTCGAGGCGGTCATCGCGGCGCGCGGCGCGAACTCCAGGCTCGCCGGCGTGACGATCGCCGTCCACGGGAGCGCCAGGGCGGCGCCAGACGAGCTGCTCGGGCGGGCCGATCTGTGCCTTGGGTCACCGCGCGACGTCGGCCGGTTCTTTCTCGTGCTGGCGGGCCGCCTGTAACTGGCGCGCCGTCAGGTGCCGGCGACTCCCGTCGTGCCCGCGATCGCCCGGGCTGCCTCGCCGACGATCTCGAGGACGGTGGTCGGGAACAGCCCCAGCAGGATCGTCAGCACGGTCGCGGCCGCGAGTCCGCCCCACATCAGCGCACTGTGCTGCGGCGCCGGCGCGTCGCTGGAGGGTTCGCGCACGAACATGTACAGCACGATGCGCAGGTAGTAGAAGGCGGCCGCCGCGGCGTTCAGCACCGCCAGCACCGCCAGCCAGGTCAGCGCCCCGCCGGCCTGGATCGCCGCCAGGATCACGTAGAACTTGGCGAAGAACCCGGCGGTCGGCGGGATCCCGACGAGCGACAGCAGGAACAGCGTCATGAGCAGGCACAGCAGCGGTTCGCGACGCGCGAGGCCGGCGAACGTGTCGAGCGACGAGGTCACGCCCGCCCGCTTCTGGAGGGCCGCGATGACCGCGAACGCCCCGAGGTTCATGAACGCATAGGCCGCCGTGTAGTACAGCAGCCCCTGCAGGCCCTGGATCTGGCCGGCCGCGTAGGCGGCCAGTCCCATCAGCATGTAGCCGGTGTGGGCGATCGAGCTGTAGCCCAGCATCCGTTTGACGTTGTCCTGGGTGAGCGCGACGAGGTTGCCCAGGGTCATCGTGAACGCCGACAGGACGATGACGATCGGCAGCCAAAATTCCGCGAGCGGCCCAAGCGCTTCGACGAACAGCCGGAGGATGAGCGCGAACGCTCCGATCTTGGGGCCGACGGACAGGTAGCCCGTGACCGGTGTCGGCGAGCCCTGGTAGGCGTCCGGCGTCCAGTAGTGGAACGGCACGGCCGCGATCTTGAACGCGACGCCGGTCGTCATGAACGCGAGTCCCATCGCCAGCCCCGCGGACAGCGGCGCCTGCCCAGCGACGATCGCCGCCAGCTTCGCCGCGATGCCGTCAGGGCCCGTGATGAGCGTCGTGCCGGTGAGCCCCCAGACGAACGCGAGCCCGAACAGGAAGATGGCCGAGCTGAAGGACCCGAGGAGGAAGTACTTGATCGCCCCTTCGGTCGAGTAGCCGTCGGTCTTGTGGAAGCCCGCCAGCAGGTAGCCGGGCAGGACCATGAGCTCCAGCCCCAGGAACAGCAGCAGCAGGTCCGTAGACCCCGCGAGGAGCATCGCGCCGGTCATGGCGAAGATCAGGACGATCGCGAATTCGGCCACCGGCAGGTTGCGTGGCAGCAGGTAGTCCGGCGCGAACATGATCGTCATGACGATGACCGCGATGAACAGGATGTCGAGGAACGTCGTCAGCGGATCCACGGTGTAGGAGCCGCCGAAGGCCGTGGCCGTGGTCCCGCCGACGGTCAGCGTGACGACCGCCGTCAGGCCGAGACCGATCAGCGCGGTGACGACCGCGGGTCCGGAGCGCCCGGGCCGGATCAGATCCACGCCGAGGACCGCGGCGGCAGTCAGGACCGCGGCGATGAGCGGGGAGATGGTGACCACGTCCTGGAAGCTCAATGCGCCGCCCCGCCTTCCGCCGCGACGGGCGTCGTGGCTCCGGGACGGTCGGGCCGGCCGGGTCGCAGGGCGAACGCGATGCGGACGAGCACGGCCAGCACGACGATCGCGATCCCGATGACGACGACGTTCGTCGCGACCGCATAGGGCGCTCCGGCCTCCGCTGCCGCGAGGGTCTCGCGGACCGTCCCCTGGACGAGACCCAGCAGGAGCCCCGGTTGCACGCCGAAGACGACGATCAATGTCGCCAGCGGCACGAGGGTCAGGACCTCGATCGGGGTCATGTCGGTCAGGTGATCGCCGAGCGCCGTAAGGAAGTCGGACACCTCGCCGAAGACCACGCGACCGTACATGTAGAGCAGGTAGCCGGCGGCCAGGATCATCACGAAGGTCGCGATGGCGGCCGCGGTCGGACTGAAGGCGAACGTTCCGACGAGCGTCAGGAACTCCCCGATGAAGCCGGACAGGCCGGGCAACCCGCCCGAGGCGAAGACGAAGAAGCCGAACACCGCCGCCCACACCGGCATCTTCGCCGCGAGGCCGCCCATCTTGGCGATCGTCCGGTCGTGGGTCCGCTC
>JAXDKY010000063.1:0-4262 GCA_034666885.1 Chloroflexota bacterium | reverse complement strand
TCGGGGCCGTAGGCGGCCGGTTCGTACTCGAGGGTCACGACGCGGCGTTCGGCCCAGGCCCGGGTCAGTCGATGGACGTGCTCGCTGAACGCCTCGTCGCGCGGATGCTGGGCAAGGACGTCGAGGGTGCGCTCGACGTGCTCGGCGAGCGGGCGGGGGAGCACCGCCTCGAGCTTCTCGAAGGCCGCCGCGAGGTCGGGGTCGTACTTGTCCGCGTAACGGACCATCAGCCGCGCCGACAGGACGACGGCCATCGCCTCGTCCAGGGTCAGCTTGAGGGGCGGCAGGAACTCCTCGCCGACGACGCCCCACAGCCCGGCGTCGGACCAGACCGCGACGCCGACCTCCTGCTCGAGCGCCCGGAGATCGCGGTAGACGGTCCGCGTGGCGACGCCGACGCGACGGGCGATCTCCGGTGGCCGGATGCCCTCGGGGTGGCCGCGCAGCACCGTCACGACGCGCAGCATCCGGGCGAGCCGATCGCGCTTGCCGAACCGCTCGGGTTCGTCGTCGAAGGTCATGGACCGGGAGGATAGATGGCCAGGTCGGCGCCGCGTTCCGTGGCGGTCAGGAGGACCTCGATGGTTGCCTGCAGGGCGCCGGGCTCGATCGCGCCGGCCTCCCCGTTGACGGAGCCCGCGACCTGTCCGAGCTGCCCGTCCACGAAGACCCAGTAGTCGAGCTGGCCGCGCCAGCGGCTGAGGTCCGCACCACCGACCAGCCAGCCGACCTGGGGGAAGGCGTCGCGGAAGGTCACGCCGTCGACGGCCACGCGGCAGCGGCGCGCGCGGGCGCCCTCGATGACCTCGATGCCGCGGTCCTCGGCGGTGGCGCGCGACTGGCCGGCGAGGGCCGTGCGCACGGCCTGCAGGTCGAGGGTCTGCTTCCGGACGGTCTGGGCGTCCGCCGTCGACCAGCCGCCGTCCGGGGTCCGGAGCCAGGCCCGCCCGCCGAAGCTCGCGGCGCCGTACTGGCCGAGTTCGCGGTCGGTGGCCACGTAGGCCAGCCAGCGGAAGTTCGTCCCGACCCGCTGGCCGGACACGTCGACCGAGCCGATCGACCGGCCGTCGACCGTGCCCCGCAGGTGCGCGATGAGCCGGGCGGTCCGGCCGGTCTCGAGTCGGTCGCCGCAGGCGGGCAGCTCGGCCTCGGCGTCGGTCGGCCCGAAGCGCGATACGGCCGGTGGGGTCGTCCGGCCCCGCAGCGCGATCTCGTTGGCGATGGCCGCGCCGGCGAACGAGGTACCGGCCACGGCCGTGAAGCAGATCGCGACGAGGATGCCGACCGTGAGCCGGCGTGGCCGCAGCGCGGTCCCGGAATCGAGCCGGCGGGCCAGGCCGAACCCGGCGAACAGACTCGTCCCGGCCAACGCGAGGAGCCACGGGTACGCGGCTTCCAGCGAGGGCATCAAGGTCTGCGAGCCGAGCGCGAGCAACTGGTTGAGGACGCCCCCGATCGACGGCAGGAGCAGCAGCAGCGAACCCACGCCGAGGGCCACGACCATCGGGTACGTGTCGCGGCCGCGCGCGACTGGCGGCCAGACGAAACCGCTGACGGCGATCGTGAGCGGAACGAGCATCGTGATACCGACGGCCACGTCGAGCGGCCCGCCGGGGCGGTACGCCAGCAGGACCAGGACGGCGGCCAGGCCCCACGCCCCGACCAGGGCGCCGGCCAGCAAGCGGAGCTCGAAACGACGGGCACGCACGTCCGCGAGTCTACGTCGCGCACCACCGCGCACCACCGCAAGTACCTCCTGCCATAGGACCGATGGGTCATCGCGACACGCGGCCCATCGGAATGAACTTGCCCCTACCGCACCGGACCCACCGGGGCGGGACCGTCATCGATCCGAGGGGCACGTGCGACATGGCCGGGCCGGCACCGCGAGGTTCACGGGGACACGGGCGATCACCTCGCCACGTTTCGTCGCGGCCGCGGCCCGCGGCGGGATCCACGGCCGTTCCTGGCTCCGTGGGCACGGCCCCGACGCCGTCAGCCCCGACGCCGTCAGCCCCGACGCCGTCAGCCCAGACCACGTCCGCGCCGATCGCCGATCTGTCGCGCACACCGGCGGATCACCTGCTGACTCGCTCCACCTACCGCCTGTTGCAGATGAAGGGGCTCGCACCTGACGAGGCGGCCAACCTGACCGCCTTCCTGTGCGGGATCCCGGTCGCCGACGTGCACTGGTCGCTCCGCCAGGTCAACCAATTGCTATTCCTCAGAGAGCTGGCCCGCATGGGCCGGTTCGGACCGACGGACGGGGAGGCGCCCCGCCCGCACTGACCTTCGCATCCACCAGGCCGGTCCGGCGGACCCTCCTCCCCGCCGCACCGGTCATCCCTCCCGAAGCGGCGCCGAGCCTCCTCCCGGCGCCGCTTCGGCTTGTCGGCGGTTGGGTACCATCCGCGGATGCGTCCTGTCATCACCTTCCTGTCCGACTTCGGCCCCGCGGCCCCGGCCGTGTGCCGCGGCGTGATGTTCCGCATCTGTCCCGACGCGAACATCATCGATATCAACCACCAGGTCCCGCGGTACTCGATCCGTGACGGCGCCGCGTCGCTCGTCTTCGCCCTGCCGCACATGCCGGTCGGCACGCACGTGGCCGTCGTCGACCCGGGCGTCGGTACCGAGCGGCTGCCGGTCGCGCTGCGGACCGCTCGCGGCGATGTGCTCATCGGCCCGGACAACGGCCTCCTCGTCGATGCGACCGACCGGCTCGGCGGCATCGAGGAAGCGCGAGCGCTCGAGAACCGTGACCTGATGCTCCCCGTCATCTCGCAGAGCTTCCACGGCCGCGACATCTTCGCGCCGATGGCCGGCCACCTCGCCGCCGGCGTCGCCTTCTCCGAGGTCGGCCCGACGGTCGCCATCGACGATCTCGTCCGGCTGCCCGTCATCCGGCCGACCATCGCGGAGGGCCTGCTGAGCTCGACCATCGTCCATGTTCTGATCTACGGCAACGTGACCTTCGCGGGGACGCCTGCCGACCTCGAAGCGGCTATCGGGCCGCTGCAGCCGGGGCGAGCGCTCGTCCTCGAGTTCCCAGCACACGACGGCGCCCCAGCCGTCGAGGAGCGGACGGTCTGGGAGCGCACCTTTGGACGCGTGCCCTTCGGTTCGTCTCTGTTGATGTCGGACTCCGAGGGCCACCTGTCGCTCGCCGACAACCAGGGCGACGCCGCCCGGCGACTCGGCCTGACGCTGGACCGACCGGTCCGAATCCGGCCCGCCTGACCGGTGGCCGGGCCGCTCATCTCGTTCCTCTCCGACTTCGGGACCGGATCGACCCCTGCCGTCTGCCGCGGCGTGATGTGGGCGATCACCCCGGACGCGCGGTTGCTCGACCTGACCCATGACGTGCGCCAGTTCGCGATCCGCGATGGCGCGTTCCTGCTGTCACGCGCGGTCGGCTACCTGGCCGTCGGCGTCCACCTCGCGGTGGTCGACCCGGGCGTGGGGACCGCCCGGCGACCTGTCGTCGTGCGCGCCGGCCGCGGGGACCTGCTCGTCGGGCCGGACAACGGGCTCCTGTTGCCGGCGGCCCGCGAGCTCGGTGGTGCGACCCAAGCCTGGGAGATCGCCAACCGCGACCTCTGGCTGACGAACGTCTCATCGACCTTCCACGGGCGGGACATCTTCTCGCCGGTCGCGGCGCGGCTGGCCGGCGGACTCGATGCGGACCGTGTCGGGCCGGCGGTCGATGTCGCGTCGCTCGTGGACCTGCGCCTGCCTGAAGCGACCGCTCGGGACGGCGGGCTCGACACGGCCGTGCTCATGATCGATCGGTACGGCAGCGCCCGGCTGGCCGGTCAGCCCACGGACCTGGCGGCGGTCGCCGGCCCACTGACGCCGGGGCGCCCGTTCCGGGTGTGCATCGGCGAGCGGCAGGACACCGTTCCGTGGCATGCGACGTTCGGCGAGGTCGAGCCCGGTGCCGCCCTGCTGTACGAGGACGCCACCTACGGGGGCCTCGGGCTCGCGGTGAACCTGGCCTCGGCCGCGGAGCGGTTCGACCTGGTGCTCGATACGCCCGTTCGCATCGAGCCGGCCTGACGGATGGTCGTCGCCGATCTCGAGAACCCAGGAGTCGATCCCGACGTGGTCGCCCGACTCGTCGAGGTCGAGGGCCTCACGTTCCGCTACCGCCGGGCGACCGAGCCAGCGATCCGCGACGTATCCCTGACCGTGGCGGCCGGCGAGGTCGTGCTCGTGGCGGGTCCCTCGGGCTGCGGCAAGAGCACGCTCATCCGCGCCAT
>JAXDKY010000062.1:0-7933 GCA_034666885.1 Chloroflexota bacterium | reverse complement strand
ACGGCGTTGCCGAAATGCTCATCGAGCGATCGACCGTTGACCACGATCTCACCCTCGCCCGGCAGCAGCCGAACGCGGGCGATCGCCGTCTTGCGGCGGCCGGTCCCGGAGTAGAAGGCGGGAATGGACATGATCGAAATGCTCCTCGTCAGGCGAGCGGCTCAGGCTGCTGAGCCTGATGGGGATGGTCGGACCCGGCGTAGATCTTCAGCTTGCGCAGCTGCTGGGCCCCGAGGCGATTGTGGGGCAGCATGCCCTTGACGGCGCGGCGGATGACTTCCTCCGGCCGGCGGCCAAGCAGGTGACCCAGCGTCTCCTCCTTGAAGCCCTGCGGGTAGCCGCTGTGGCGGGCATAGACCTTGCTCTCGAGCTTGTCGCTGGTCACCGCAATGCGGCCGGCGTTGAGCACGATCACGTGGTCGCCCGAGTCGAGGTTGGGCGTATACGTCGGCTTGTGCTTGCCTTCGAGGACGGGCGCGATACGCGAGGCGAGGCGGCCGAGCGTCTCGTCCGTCGCGTCCACGACGTACCAGCGTCGCTCGATCTCGCTCTCTCGGACCGTGTAGGTCTTCGCGTTCATCGTTCCTCGTGTTCTCCGTTCGTTTCGCTCCCGGTCCGCCGCCCGAAGGCGACGCGCCGGAGGCACAGGCCCTTCGCCGGGACCGCAGTCCCCTTGAAGGCCGGCTCCGCACCGGCGAGTGCCGATCGGACCGCTGTGTCATCCATCTTGCCGAGACCGACCTCCAGGAGGACGGCCACCATGCGGCGGACCTGTCCCCGCAGGAACGAGTCGGCCCGGACGTCGATCGTCACGAGCCGGCCCTGCTGCCGGACCCGGACCGCCATGACGGTCCGGACCGGTGAGCGGTCCGTCGCCCCGAAGGCCCGGAAGTCGTGCCGGCCGATGAAGGCCGACCCGGCCCGCGCCATCGCGGCGGTGTCGAGCGGGATCCGCACCCCGAGCGCCGTGCGCTCGCGAAGCGGACTGGGCGGCCCGTTCCAGACGGTGTAGCGGTACTCCCGGTACCGCGCCGCGAAGCGGGGGCTGAACCCTTCGGGTGCCTGACGCAGGTCATTGACCGCAACATCGGCCGGGAGCAGCGCATCGAGCGCCTTGCCCAGCTCCGTCGCCGTGTGGCGTCCATCCCACGAGAAGGCGATCACCTGCCCCGTGGCATGCACCCCGGCATCCGTGCGTCCGGCCCCGTCGACCCGCCGATGCTCCACGTTCCCGATTCGCATCAACGCGTCTTCCAGGACCCCCTGGACCGTCCGTTTCCCAGGATTGACCTGGAACCCGGCAAAATCCGTTCCGTCGTATTCGACCCGAGCGCGATAGCGCCGTGGGGACACCCTCTCGGGCATCGATGGCTAGACCAGTTCGATCTGGACGATCTCGGCCGCGTCACCGCGGCGCTGGCCGATCTTCACGATCCGGGTGAACCCGGAGGTGCGGTCGGCGTATTTGGGCGCGATCTCGTCGAACAGCTTGTTCACGACGAGCGGCTCGTTGGGGAACTGCGCGACGACCGCGCGGCGTGCCGCGAGATCCCCCCGCTTGGCGAGCGTGATGATCTTCTCGACGCGGCCCGAGATCTCCTTGGCTTTCGCCTCGGTCGTCTTGACGCGCTCGTAACGGATCACCGACACGGCCAGGTTCTTGTACAGGCTGAGGCGCGGGCCCTGCTTGCGGCTGAGCTTGCGCCCACCGATGCGATGCGCCACGGATCAGACCTCGGCCTCGTCGTCGAACGGCTCGTCGCCTTCGAGATCTTCCAGGCCGTCGCTCTCCGTCTCCGGGACGATGAAGCCCCGCATGCGCAGGCGCTCCTTCATCTCGTCGAGCGACTTCTTGCCGAAGTTGCGCATCCGCAGCAGCTCGTCGTCCTTGAGCTGGAGCAGCTGCCCGACCTTGACGATGTTGTTGCGCTTGAGCGAGTTGTAGGCGCGCATCGGGAGGTCGAGCTCCTCGATGGGCATGTCGAGCATGTTCGGGGGCAGCGCGGCGACGCCCGTGGCGACCGCCTGCGGGACGGCGGCCATGCCGATCGTCACGAACGGGCGGAACTGGTTGACCAGGATCTCCGCGGAGCGGCTCAACGCCTCTTCCGGGGTGATCGTGCCGTCGGTCTCGATCTCGATCGTCAGCTTGTCGAAGTTGGTCATCTGACCGACGCGCATGCTCTCGATCCAGTAGTTGACCTTGCGGACCGGCGTGAAGATCGCGTCGACGGCGATGACGCCGATCGGCAGCGCTTCGGCGCGCTCGGCGCCGAGGTAGCCGACGCCGCGCTCGACCGTCAGGTCCATCTCGATCGTCACGTCATCCGTGTCGAGCGTCATCAGGACGAGGTCGGGGTTGATGATCTCGACATCGGCCGACTCAGCGACATCGGCCGCGGTCACCGCGCCGGCGCCACTCTTGATGAGCCGCAGCTGGACGGGGTGCGACGCGAAGCTCTTGAGGCGCAGCTTCTTGACGTTCAGGACGATCTGGGTGACGTCTTCCTTGACGCCCGGGATCGTCGAGAACTCCTGGTAGACATCGCGGATCTGGATGCTCGTGACCGCGGCGCCCTCCAGCGAGGAGAGCAGGACGCGCCGGAGCGCGTTGCCGAGGGTCACGCCGTAGCCGGCCTGTAGTGGGCCCGCCTCGTACTTGGCGTACGTGCCGGCTTCCTCGACAGGCTCGATCTGCGGGTTCTCGAGTTCGATCATGAGTAGTCAGTTACCTCGAGTAGTACTCGACCACGAGCTGCTCGTTGAGATCGAGCGGCATCTGGTCGCGGCTGGGCGGGGTGACGATGGAGCCCGAGAGCTTGCTGGCATCGATGGTCAGCCACTCCGGCGCCTGGTGATTCTTGAGCGTCTCCTTCGCGACCTTGAACGGCTCGCGTTCGCGACGCGTCTCGCGGACCTCGAACTTGTCGCCCGGCTTGAGCTGGTACGACGAGATGTCCGTTGCCACGCCGTTCACGGCGAAGTGGCCGTGGTTGACGAGCTGGCGAGCGGCCGCGCGGGAGGGCGCGAAGCCCGCCCGGTAGACGACGTTGTCGAAGCGCAGCTCGAGCGAGCGCAGCAGGTTCTCACCGGTGACGCCGGGGCGGTTCTCGGCCGAGATGAAGTAGTTGCGGAACTGCCGCTCGAGCACGCCGTAGGTCTTGCGGACCTTCTGCTTCTCGCGCAGCTGAAGGCCGTACTCACCGACCTTGCGGCGGCGGACGCCGTGCTGGCCGGGCGGGGTCGGTCGGCGCTCGAACGCGCACTTCTTCGTGTAGCAGCGCGAGCCCTTCAGGAAGAGCTTGGCGCCCTCACGGCGGCAGATGCGGCAGACGGATTCGGTGTAGCGAGCCATTTGTCCTCGGGCCTAGACGCGGCGTCGCTTGGGCGGGCGACAACCGTTGTGCGGGATGGGCGTGACGTCGGTGATGGCGCTGACCTCGAGGCCGGCGGCCTGGAGCGAGCGGATCGCCTGCTCTCGGCCGGCGCCCGGACCCTTCACGTAGACCTCGACCTGGCGCATGCCGTGCTCCATCGCACGCTTGGCCGCGCCGTCCGCGGAGAGGGCCGCCGCGTACGGCGTGCTCTTGCGCGATCCCTTGAACCCGGCCACCCCGGCCGAGCCCCAGCTGATGACCGCGCCGTTGAGGTCGGTGATCGTGATGATCGTGTTGTTGAACGTGGCCTGGATGTGAACGTGCCCCTGGGGGACGTTCTTCTTCTCACGCCGACGTGTCTTGACCGCTCGCTTGCGTTCCGCCATGCCTGGTCAGTCCCTCGTCACTTCTTGCGCCGCACGCCGACCGTCTTCTTCGGTCCGCGCCGCTGGCGAGCGTTCGTCTTGGTGCGCTGGCCGCGGACCGGCAGGTTGCGCCGATGGCGGAGGCCGCGGTATGAGCCGATCTCGATGAGTCGCTTGATATTCAGCGCCGTCTCGCGGCGGAGGTCGCCCTCCACCTTGTAGCGGCGGTCGATCAGCTCGCGCAGGCGGTTGACCTGCTCCTCGGTGAGATCGCGCACACGGGTGTCCGGGTTGATATTGGTCTGGGCAAGGATCTTCTGGCTCGTGGGCAGACCGATCCCGAAGACATACGTGAGGGCGATCTCGACGCGCTTCTCACGCGGGATGTCGACGCCGGCGATGCGTGCCATCAGTTACCCCTGCCGTTGCTTGTGCTTCGGATTGGTGCAGATGACCATCACGGTGCCGTGGCGGCGGATGACCTTGCAGTTGTCGCAGCGCGCCTTGACGGAAGCTCTGACTTTCAACGGATCCTCGATCGTGTTCGTGTGCTGGTGTTCATTTGAGTCGATAGGTGATCCGGCCACGCGTGAGGTCGTAAGGCGACAACTCGACGCGGACACGGTCCCCGGGCAGGATCCGGATGAAATTCATCCGAAGCTTGCCGCTGATATGGGCTAGCACCCGGTGGCCGTTCTCCAGCTCGACCGCGAACATGGTGTTGGGGAGGGGTTCGATGACCGTTCCCTCGACTTCGATCGCGTCGCGCTTGGCCACTGGCTAGATGCTTCCCTTTCTCACGCGCAGTGCCGGCCCAGGGCGGGCCGACACACGAACGGGTAGCGTACCAAAAGTTCCGATTCCCGGCAAACCTCGGGCCAATGGCGTCGCGGAGCTCCGCCTTGGACCTCGGTGCGCGAGCGTCAGGAGCACGTTGAGGGTGCCCATTAGACGGCCGTCAGGACCTCAGGTCCTCCCTCCGTGATGGCGATCGAGTTCTCGAAATGGGCCGCCAGGGAGCCGTCGACGGTCGAGACGGTCCAGTCGTCGGCCAGGACGTGGGCTCGGTAGTCGCCCATCGTGAACATCGGCTCGATGGCCAGGCACAGGCCGGGCTCGAGCTTGCGCCCCCGGCGGCCGGTTCGGTAGTTGGGGACCTGCGGCTCCTCGTGCATGGCGGTCCCGATCCCGTGGCCCACGAACTGGCGGATCACGCCGTAGCCGTGGAGCTTGGCGGCGTCCTCGACGGCGGCGGAGATGTCCTCGATGTGGTTGCCCGGCACGGCCGCGGCGATGCCGGCCTCCATGGCCTGGCGGGTGGTGTCGATGAGCTGTCGGACCTCCGCCGAGGGCTCGCCGACGAAGAACGTCCGCGCGGCGTCCCCGTGCCAGCCCTCCACGATGGCGCCCGCATCGACCGACACGACCTGGCCGGAGCGGATCGTCCGCTCGCCCGGGATCCCGTGGACGATCTCGTCATCGATCGAGATGCACAGGCTGCCGGGAAACGGCCGGCGCGGGTTGATGCCCGGGTACCCCTTGAAGGACGGGATCGCGCCAGCCTTGCGGATGTGGGCTTCGGCGAGCTGGTCGAGGTGGCCGGTCGATACGCCGGGCTTGAGTTCCTGCTCCACGATGGCCAGGACCTCGGCCACGATGCGGCCGGCTCGGCGCATGCGCTCGATCTCGGCGCGCGACTTGCGGGTCACCACGTCAGACGACCTTGAGGGTGCCGCTGGGACCCCCCTCGTTGACCGCGGCGATCAGGTCCTTCGTCACCGCCTCGATGGGCTTGATCCCATCGACCACGCGAAGGAGGCCGGCCTGGTCGTAGTAATCGGCGACCTCGTGCAGGCTGGCCAGCTGCTGGGCGAGCCGGGCGCGCACCGTGTCGGGCTTGTCGTCCTCGCGCTGGATGAGCGGCGAGCCATCCAGGTCGCAGCGGCCGGGCACCTTGGGCGGGTTCGAGTGCTCGTTGTAGACATGGCCGGAGTCGCGGCAGACCCAGCGCCCCGACAGGCGGCGGACGAGCTCGTCGGTCGGGACCTCGATGGTCACGGCGCGATCGACCGCGGAGCCTCGCTCGCCGAGGGCGGACGCCAATGCCTCGGCCTGGGCTCGATTGCGCGGAAAGCCGTCCAGGATCACGCCGTCTGCGGCATCGGGCGCTGTCAGGCGGTCGAGCAGCATCTGGATCGTGATGTCGTCGGGAACGAGCTGGCCGCGTTCCATGTAGCGCCGCGCTTCCAGCCCGATGGGCGAGCCGTCCCGGACGGCGGACCGGAAGAGGTCACCCGTCGACACGTGCGGGATCCCAAGCTTGTCGGCCAGGATCTCCGCCTGCGTGCCCTTACCGGCCCCGGGCGCACCGAGGAGCACGACCACGGTCATGACAGCGTCGCACGAACCGCTGACGTCACCTGATGAAGCCTTCGTAGTTGCGCATCATCAACTGGGCCTCGATCTGCTTCATCGTTTCGACGACGACGGACACCACGATCAGCAGGCTCGTGCCGCCGAGACCGATCGCGCCGAGGTCCGGGAAGATCAGGCCGATGAGCGATGGCGCGACCGCGACCGTCGCCAGGAACATGGCGCCGGCGAACGTGATCCGACTCACGACGCGGGCAAGGTAGTCCTGTGTCGGGCGACCTGGCCGGATGCCCGGGATGAACCCGCCGTTCTTGCGCAGCTGCTCGGCGGTCTCGTCCGGCTTGAACGTGAAGGCCGTGTAGAAGTACGTGAATCCGACGGTGAGCAGGAAGTACAGGACGACGTAGAAGATCGAGCGCGGATTGAACAAGAACACGATCCCGTTCGCGATGTCCCTGACGAAGGAGATGTCCGACGCCGTGAAATACGAGGCGAGCTGGACCGGGAACAACAGGATGCTCACCGCGAAGATGATCGGGATGACGCCGGCCTGGTTGACGCGCAGGGGCAGGAAGGTCTGGCCACCCTGGTACATGCGCCGCCCGCGAACGCGGCTGGCGTATTGGACCGGGATGCGGCGCTGGCCTTCCTGGATGTAGATGATCACGGCCACGGCCGCCACCGCGACCGCACCGAAGGCGATGAACGCCGCGATGTTCGGGCTGGCCAGGAAGGCGCCGATGGCGCTCGGGGCCTTGCTCACGATGCCGGCGAAGATGATGAAGCTGATGCCGTTGCCGATGCCGCGCTCGGTGATGAGCTCACCGATCCACATCAGCGCGATCGAGCCCGCGGTCAGCGTGGCGATCTGCGTCAGCGTGTCATAGCTGCCCAGGTCGAACGACCCGATGAGGACGTGGTTGGCGTTGAGCAGGGCCAGGAAGCCGTAGGACTGCAGCAGCGCCATCGGCACAGCCAGGTAGCGGGTGTACTGGGTGATCTTGTTGCGCCCGTACTCCCCTTCCCGGCTGAGCGCCTGCAGCGAGGGCACGACGCCCTGCATGAGCTGCATGATGATCGACGCGTTGATGTACGGGTTCATCCCGAGCGCCACGACCGAGAAGTTCGATAGCCCACCGCCCGAGAAGAGGTTGAGCAGCCCGAAGAGCGGGTTGCCCTCGAGGAAGTTCGCGAGCTGGGCTGGGTCGACGCCCGGGACCGGCACGGCGGCCAGGAACCGGAAGACGATGAGCAGGCCCAGGACGACCAGGATCCGGCGCCGGATATCCGGCGCCCGGAAGGCGTTCAGGAGGGATTCGAACACGGGGTTTAGGTGTCGTCGCCGGACGCGGCCTCGGCCTCGTCGGTCGAGGCGCTGAGGGCCTCGGTTTCGGGCTCGGTCTCTGCCGCGGTCGATGGCGTCGCCTCGGCCTGTGCGGTCGGGGCCTCTGCCTCTGCCTCGGCGCCCGGCTCGGCCTCGGCTTCGGCTTTGGTGTCCGCGGTCGGGGCTTCGGCCTCGGCGCTCGGAGCTTCGGCCTCGGGGCTCGGAGCTTCGGCATCGGCGCTCGGAGCTTCGGCGGCAGCCGACGCCGATGCATCGTCGTCAGAGGAGGCGGCCTCCGCCTTGCGCGACTTCTTCGGTGCCGCGGCCTTCGCCTCGGCCTCGGCCTCCGCCGCCTCGGCCATCTCGACCCGCCCGGCGCGCGCCTTGGCTTCCTGGGCCGAAGCGGCCTGGGCACCGCGCGACTGCTTGGGAGCGGTCCGCTCCTCGCCGCTCTCGATGCCGATGGCCTTGAGCGGGGCCGTCGGGACTTCGAG
>JAXDKY010000061.1:0-4217 GCA_034666885.1 Chloroflexota bacterium | reverse complement strand
TCCGTGAACCCGGTCCAGGCCGTGGCCTGGGCGCGTCCCTGCTCGAACGCCACCCACACCGGGTTCAGGAACAGCGGGAGGACGACCGCGACGACGACGAACGCCGTCGCCAGGCCGATCAGGACCGAGGCCGCCCGGCCGCGAATGCTGTCCACCGGGCCATCCTAGACCGTCGAGGCGTCAACGCCCCGAGGCGACAGGCCGCTACTCGTCCTCGAGCGTGCGCGCCTGCTCCCACCAGCCCTCGATCGTCAGGTCGGTCGGGGGCTCCTCGTTCAATTCGATCGCGGCGATGTGGATGCGGTCGCGAAAGCGGTCGGCCGGCAGGTCGAGGATGTCGCGCAGCCCCTCGATGCCGGCCTGGATCAGCAGCTGGTGATCGTCCGGGCCGAAGCTCGCGAGGTTCAGCATGAGCGCCTCGTCGCGCCACATCAGGACGTCGTTCGTCGTGGCGTCGACCTGGTCGGCGAGGTACTGCCGGCGCGTGGTCGTCTCGGATCGCTCGAGGAGCAGGCCCGTCGTGAACGTGCCCTGGTGTTCCAGGCGCTCGAGGTGGACGGGCTCGATGCGGGTCAGCTCGGTGATCGGCGGCATGGCGCCATTATCGGGGAGCGGCCGACCGCGGCGCGCGCCGCCGGAGCGCGTTGCCCCACTGATCGGCGAGGATCGCGATCCCGGCCGAGCCCGCGACAAGCACCGCGTACGTGAGGAGCAGCGGGACCGTTCCTCTCGCTGCGGCGAGCGAACCGCGACAGGTCTCGTTGCACATCGCCAGCCCCACGGCCTCCACGACGAGCCCGAGCGCGGCCGCCCCGAGCACCCACACACCGATCTTCCAGGCGAGCGCCAGCCAGCGCGCCCCGGTCGCGTTCGCGCGGGAGATCGTGACCGCGATCGCGACGAGTGCCGCGATGAGGACCGCTCCGACCGCCGGAGCATCCGAGAGCAGCGCCGAGACCGTGAACGGGACGGTCAGGATGCCGAGGAGGCCGCCCGCCACGACCGCGTAGGTGGTGGCCGCGAAGTAGCGCCGCTCCTCCGCGTCCGCGGGCCAGCGCTCCTTGAGCGTTCGCCCGGGCGGTCGGAACCTTGGTGACATCTCGTCCCCTCGCGCGGCGGCAACCGGATCGCAGTCTAGCGCAGGCCCTTGTGCCGTTCGAGGACGGTCCGGGCGAAGCCGAGCAGCGCGACATCCTCGAGCGGCGGGTTGATCAGCCCCGCACGGGCGTCGCGGAATGCCCGCTCGAGGCGACCCGTGAGGAACCCTGGGCCGCCGGCGATGCGCAGTGCCTCGTCCGTGGCATCGACCGCGGCCCGCGTGGCGACCAGCTTGGCGAGTGCCACGTCCGTGGCGTCGCGGTCGGCGTCCCAGCGGCGTGCGACATCCAGCACGACGATCCGGGCGGCGCGCAGCTCCGCATCGAGGCGACCCAGGCGCAGCTGCACGCTCGGGATGTCTGCCACGGCCGTCGAGCCGTCGCCAGGCCGGCGGTCCGTGGCCCAGCGCGCGACACCCTCTCGGGCCCCCTCGCCGATGCCGAGGTAGACGGCCGCGATCGCGATCCCGAACCAGGCGCCCGGCGCGGGACCGCGTGGATCGGGTTCCCTGGCGCCCCGGCGACCGACCAGCTCTCCGGGCGCCCCCGTCAGGACCAGCCGGCCGGATGCCGAGCCGCGCATGCCCATCGCCTCGAAGCCCTCGCGGCGCTCGACCCCGTCCGCGGCGAGATCCACGAGGAAGTTGCCGATCTCGGGCGCCGCCTCGTCCTCACCGACCCGCGCCGTCACGAAGGCGTAGGCCAGGTTCGGCAGCCAGGTCGTCCAGGTCTTCTCCCCGGTGAGCCGCCACGTTCCGTCCGGGTCGGCCGCGGCGGTCGTGCCGGGGATCGCGCCACGTGCCGGCGAGCCGCCGCCCTCCTCGGTGGCGGCGTTGTTCAGGAGCGCCCCCTGCGCGACGATCGAGCCGTAAAGCCGCTCACGTACGGCTTCGGGGAACGCCGTCGCGTCACGCATCGCGCCCGTGACGTGGACCTGCATCGCGAACCCGAGCGCCGTCGAGCCATCGGCCGCGCCCAGCGCCGACAGCACCTCGGCCGCCTCGGACAAGGAGGCCTCGAGCCCGCCCGCCGACGCGGGCACGCACAGCCGTTGCAGCCCCGCATCGACGATCGCGGCCGCAGCGCGCGGCTCGAAGGCGTCCCCGAGCTCGAGCGCCCGCAGGCGGTCGATGGCGTCCTCGAGGGCGGTGGCGATCGCTGCCCTCATGTGTCTCCGGACCAGCGCATCGGCCCGACCTTCCGACCGGCGACCGAATCGGCGATGAGGGTGTCCAGACGCCGCGCTCGGGTCGCCGCCTGCTTGGCACTGGTCACCCAATGCGTCACGGCACGCCGATACGACGGCGGACGGGTCTCCCAGTCGGTCCAGGCCGACGATTCGGCACGGAAGCGCGCTTCCTCTTCGGACGTGAACGCCGTCGCAGCCCGCTCGTACGAGTAGATCGCCGTGTTCGCCGCCGACCGGACCTCGAAGGCGACGATCCCGGCCGCCCGCATCCGGCCCGCATCGGTCAGTGTCTTGACCTTCCCGACGTTGACCGCGCTCCAGGTGCTGCCCTTGCGTCGCGGCGTGAAGCGCTGGACGAAGCTCGTCTCGTCGACGCTCCGCCGAACACCATCGATCCAGCCCACGCACAGTGCCTCGTCAACCGCCTGCGACCAATCGACGCTGGGCCGGCCTGTCGACTTGCGGTAGTAGCCGAGCCACAGCTCGTCGGCGGTCTCGTGGTTGGCGTCGAACCAGTCGCGCAGCGCCCCGGGCGTCGCGAAATAGCGCACGTCGTGGGGTTGCGGGCTCGGGCTCACGCCGCGGCCGCCTCGCGCAGCAAGACCCAGGCCCGCTCGACGTGCCGCTCCTCGGTCCGCAGGTTGCCGATCGCCAGGCGGATCGTGAACCGCCCGGCGAGCCGCGTGTGGGACAGGAACACCTCGCCCGTCCGATTCACGGCGTCCATGATCGCGGCGTTCCGGGCATCGAGCTCAGCCTCCTCCATCGAGTGGCCGGTCGGGTTCCAGCGGAAGCACACCGTCGAGAACGGGACAGGCGCCAGCCGCTCCCAGTCGGTGTCCGCGTCGACCCACGACGCGAAGGTCTCGGCGAACTCGAGATGCCGCGCGATCCGCCGTCGCAGGCCCTCGAGACCGAACCAGCGCAGCTGGATCCAGATCTTCAACGCCCGGAACCGGCGTCCGAGCTGGGGGGTGTACTCGTTGTAGTCGCGGACCGGCGTCTCGCGGTCGAGCGTTCGGAGGTACTCGGGGACCAGGCTGAATGCCGCGCGAAGATCCGCCATCCGCCGGGTCAGCAGCAGCGATGCATCGAGCGGCGTGAACAGCCATTTGTGCGGATTGACGACGATCGAATCCGCTCGCTCCCAGCCGGCGAACGGCGCACGCCGCTCGGGCAGCATCGCGACGACGCCGGCGTAGGCCGCGTCGACGTGCAGCCACAGGCCCTCGCGCTCGGCGATGTCGGCGATGGCGGCGATCGGGTCGACCGACGTCGAGGAGGTCGTCCCCAGCGTCGCGACGATCGCGATCGGGCGGAGACCGGCGGCTCGATCCGCGGCGATGGCGGCGTCGAGCGCCTCCGGCCGCATCGCGAACCGCTCGTCGGCCGCGACGCGGACCAACGCCTCGCGCCCGAGACCGAGCGTCATGCACGCCTTCTCGATCGAGCTATGGGCCTCCGTCGAGGCGTACACGCGCAGGCCCGGTAGCTCGGGGCGACCGGTCAGGCCCAGCGCGGCGATGTCGAAGCCGGCGGCCTCGCGCGCGGCGGCCAGGGCGATGAGCGACGAGGTCGATGCCGTGTCCGTCAGGAGCCCGTCGACGCCGTCCGGCAGTCCCAGCGCCTGGCGAAGCCAGTCGACCACGACTTCCTCGAGCTCCGTGCCGATCGGCGAGGTCCGCCAGAGCATCGCGTTCTGGCCGAGCGCCGCGGTCAGCATCTCGCCCAGGATCCCCGGCCCCGAGGCCGTGGTCGCGAAGTACGCCAGGAACCCGGGGTGCTGCCAGTGCGTGGCGTTGGGCTCGATGAGGCGGCGATAGTCGTCGAGGATGGCGTCCAGGGCTTCCGGGCGCTCCGGCGGGATAGTCGGGAACAGCGGGCGCAGCGAACCCGGCTCGATCGAGGGGAATACCGGGCGGCCCTCCACG
>JAXDKY010000060.1:0-4210 GCA_034666885.1 Chloroflexota bacterium | reverse complement strand
CGAAGAGTTCCGGCGGCTGGGCGCCCGCGTCGATGTCGAAGCTGCCGAACGCGAAGTCCGCGACGCCGAGGATCGCCGCAGCGGACCGGTCACTACCCGGAAGACCTTCATGTTCACCGACATCGTCGGGTCCACGAACCTCGCGGAGGCGCTGGGCGACCAGGCGTGGGAGCGGATCCTGGGCAGGCACGACGACATGCTCCGGAGCGAGGTGACGGCCGGGGGAGGGGAGATCGTCAAGTCCACGGGCGACGGCTTCTTTGCCGCCTTCGACACAGCTCGAGCCGCCGTCGACTGCGCGATCTCCATCCAGCGGGCCCTCCGCGCTCACGGCGCGGCGTCCGGCTTCGCCCCGGCGGTGCGGATCGGGCTCCACACGGCCGAGGCCAATCGACGAGGCTCGGACTACAGCGGGACCGCCGTGCACATCGCGGCTCGGGTCGGCGCGCTCGCGAAGGGTGGCGAGATCCTCGCGACGGCGGAAACGCTCGGCGAAGCCGGTGACGTCGCGACGTCGGACGCTCGGTCGGAGCCGGTCAAGGGCGTCACGGCGCCCGTAAGCCTGGCCAGGGTCACCTGGGCATAGCGACGGCCCATGGCCAAGGCAACTGACCCGGACGAATCCCTCAAACGTCTCGGTGGCGGCCGATGGCAGACCCGCGACGAGCGATTCATCATCGAGCCCCAGTCGGGGACCTGGGTGGTCGTCGACGCCGAGCAGACGGACGAGCTGGGCCTGTCGCTGGTGCGTGGCCCGTTCGGCAGTCTTGGTGCGGCCAAGGCGGCGATCGTCGCGGCGCGAGAAGCGGATCCCAAGGAGTCGCCGCTCGCCGAACGGGCAGCGAAGCTGCGAGATCGCCCGGAGACCGAACGCGAGGCCACGGGCGATCCGCCGCGGAGGCGCTCGACGTCAGCGAAGTCAACGTCGAGCGGCGCTCCCGCGGTGGCGAAGTCTGCGAAATCGGCGGCGGCCTCTACCCATATGGCGTCGGCAGAGCCGAAATGGGTCCAGGCCCTCGACCCGGCTGATCGACGGCGGGCCAAGCGACTGATCGATCGACTGACGGAGCTGGGCGCTCCGGACCCCGAGGGGATGGTCCGCCGCGACCTCGTGGGGGAGGTCCCGGCTGTCGCGGGCTTCGCGGTCTCGCGAGCCCTCAGGGAGCTAGGAGTAGACGCCGAGCCCTCGAAGGTCGCCCGCTTGCTGGCGGACGGTCGTGACGAAGAGCTCGGCGTCCGATGGCGCCTGGTCGATGGTGACGAACGGCCCGTCACCATCGACCTCGACGCACCCTGACGAGGGACCCTAGCGGCCGGCCGGGTACATCTGGCGGTAGCGCGCCTCCCAGTCCTGGGCGGCCTTGAGGACCGCCTGGTCGTGGGCCGAGATGGTGGTCGGGTACATCTGGCGGGACCGGGCCTCCCAGTCCTGGGCTGCCTTGAGGACCGCCTGGTCGTGGGCCGTCGGGTAGCGGCTCTGGGTGGCCTGGTTCAGGCGCAGCCAGTCGGCGCCGTAGGCATCCCACTTGGCCTGCTCGACCGCGGCCGCCCGGGCGGCGGTGGCGTCGATGTTGCTCTGGACGATCGACTCGACTCGAGGGACGACGACGCCGCCGACGATGCCGCCGAGCAAGGACGCGGCGAGCGCCACCCCGGCCAGCATCAGGCCGCGGTCGGTCGGTCGAGTCTGCGTGAGCTGTGTCATGGCTTTGGGCTCCTTCTCCGGGCGATCCCTGGTGGGACGCCGCTCATGACGGCATGGTCGATGCCGCCGAGCCCCGGAGAAATCACGGGAATCCCTAGATGTGACCCGTGCAGCGAGCTCAGGAACCCCGGGTTCGGGCCGCCGTCGCCTGGGACTCGCCACTCCCGTCGAGCGAGGTGCGCGCCAGCTCCGTCCGGCTGTGCACACCGAGTGCCCGGAACACGCGGGTCAGGTGCGCCTCGACGGTGTGGACGCTCATGAACAGGCCGTCCGCGATCTCGCGATTGGTCTGGCCGGCGGCTGCGAGCTCCGCTACCCGCCGTTCGGTGTCGGTCAATGCAGCCCCGACTGGACGTCGCGTGGCGACCCGACCGAGCTCGGTCCCTGTTCGGTCGACCCAGATGCGGGCCTCGAGGCGCGTGAAGATCACAAGCGCCGTCTCGAAGGCTTGTCGAGACGCCGCTTTCTGGCGCGCCCGACGAAGGACCTCACCGAGGGTGAACCACGATCGAGCACTCTGGAATGGGTGTCCGAGGCCGGCCTGGAGCTCCACCGCCTCTTCGGCCGAGCGCACGGCCCCCGCGTCGTCGCCGTCGGCAGCGAGCAGCAACGCTCGAGCCCGAACGACCTCCGCGATGGCGGCAGCGTGGCCGCGCCGCCGTGCGCGCACCTCGAGCGGATCGAGAAGGCGCCGCGCATCATCGCGCCGCCCGAGACCCACCAGTGCCTCGGCTTCGTGTGCGACGGTCATCTCCCAGCGCACCGGCGAGAGCCGCCCGAGTCCCGGTTCGGACATCACCCGCACGAACTGATCGTGGGCGGCGCTCGAGTCGCCGAGCGACAGCTCGAGCATCCCCAGCGCGAGCGGTGCCGCGGTCCGGTACCAGGGATAGGCCGAGTCACGCGCGGCGACCTCCATCTCGGCGGCCATTGAGCGTGCGGCCTCGACGTCGCCCGTCAGGACGCGCAGATCGAGACGAGTTCGCAGGATCTCCTGGTAGAAGGCGCCTTCGCCGGTTTGCAGCAGCCCGGCGTGCGCATCGGCCGCGATCCGCTCGGCGTGAGCGATATTGCCGGCCTCGACTTCGATGTCGGCCAGGACGGCTGACAGCCGCGGGATGCTCGTCCAGTCGCCGCCGGAACGCGCGCTATCGATCAGCCGCTCCAGCCGCCGGCGAGCGTCGTCCACGTCACCATGCGTCGCCAGGATCCGAGCGAACTGAAGATCCGGGTGTTCGAGCGCCGGGACGTTGGCGATGGGAACCAGGAGGCCGTCGGCCCGTTCGATCAAGTCGCGGACGGGCCGGCCGAGCGCGTTCGTCCAGGTGGCGGCATGACCAAGCATCTGCAACTCCAGGTCGGCCCTGCCCAGCTCGTGCGCCTGCGCCAGCGCCTCGAACATGTGCAACCGAGCCCGCCGCCAGCCCCGCCACGACAGATAGCCGATGCCCGCGAGCTGCGAATGGATGGTGATCTGCAGCGCCGGATCATCGGCCGCCATCGGGATCGCATCGCGCAAGGACCCCTCGGCTGAATCGAGATCGGCGAGCAGGAGGGCCAGGTGAGCGCGGCGCGTCAGGAGGTGGGCATGCAGCGGACCTTCCGGCAGCTCCGCCGTGACCGCAGCGAGTAACTCGTCGGCGCGCTCGATATCGCCGGACACGGCCAGGTGCTCGGCGGCGGTCATCAGGCGTCGCCGCCGCGCATCGGGCTCGTCCGCCGGCGTCAGCTTGGCCGCCTCCTCAGCCAGTTCCGCGGCGACCTCGGGCGCGGCTCGCTGTAACGCGGCCTTCGCTCCATCCTCGAGCGCCCGAGCGACGGACTCGTCGGGTCCATCGGCAGCCCGGGCCAGATGCCGAGCACGCTCTTCCGGCTCGGTGACGACCTCGGCGAGGCGCTCGTGCACCTTGCGACGTCGGCCGAGCGGTGCCCGCTCGTAGGTCGCAGCGGCGAGGAGGGGATGGGCGAACCGCACGGTGTCCTCAAGCACCTCCAGCACGCCCGCTGCCGCGGCGCTCTCCAAGCCGGCCTGCGTTCGCTCCGCACCGTTCGCAGCGACCAGGACGCGGACGGTGGGTTGCGACAATGCGGCCGCGTAGAGCGCTGTCTCGTCGGCCGCCGCGTCGAGATCGGAGAGGCGGGCGTCGATCAGGCCGTCCAGGCTGCGTGGCACTTCGAGCGTCTCGGGTGTCGCCCAATCTCCGCGACGTTGCAGGGCGCGTCCGAGCTCGAGCGCGTAGAAGGGCGTACCTCCGGAGATCGCGTGAAGACGCGCCAGGACGGCGCGCGAGAGGCTGAGACCTAGGCGCGCCCGCAGGAGGGCATCGGACTTGACCATCGATAAGGGGCCGACGTCGAGGCGGACCAGCCGGCCAGCCGGGAGCGCCGCCAGCCACGACGGCAGCGGCTCGTCCGTGGACGCCGCACGACGAGCGACCAGGAACTCCACGGGTTCCCGGTCGAGTCGTCGGATCGAGAAATCGAGGACGCGAGCGGATGGCTCGT
>JAXDKY010000059.1:0-5406 GCA_034666885.1 Chloroflexota bacterium | reverse complement strand
GTCAAGCAGGACGCCGTCGTCCGTGTCCAGAAGGAACCGGACGACACGGTCATGACCTGGCCGCACCTGCTCTCGATCGAGTTCCTGGCCGCGGGCGTCATGAGCATCTTCCTGCTGCTGATGGGCCTGTTCATCAACGCCCCGCTGGAGGAACTGGCGAACGGCAACGTCACCCCGGCCGTGGCCAAGGCGCCGTGGTACTTCCTCGGCCTGCAGGAGCTGCTCGCGTACTTCCACCCGACCGTCGCCGGCGTCCTCGTGCCGACGTTCGTGCTCGTCGGCGCGGCGCTCATCCCGTACGTCGACCGCGGCGACATCCTGGCCATCCGCCCGTCGCAGCGGAAGACGGCGGTCATCCTGTTCACGCTGTTCTGCATCCTGGGCCTCGTCCTGACCTTCGTCGGGATCTTCTTCCGGGGCCCGGGCTACACGTTCATCATCCCGTACGTGACCGCCCCCGGCATGTACTTCTCCCTGTGACCGGACCGAGGACCACCGAGCGCGCATGAGCAACTACCACGTCGAAGCGGTCGACAAGCCCGCCGCCCTGACTTCCCAGGCCCTCAAGTCCCTGCGTTACCAGCAGGTCCAGGGCCTGTCCCGACGACAGCTGATCCGGCGCGCCATCGGCGCCGGTGTCGGCTTGTGGTTGCTGGAGCTCACCGCCGGCACGATCGGCTTCGTCTGGCCTAACCTCGCCAGCGGCTTCGGTGGCAAGCTGCCCATCGGCACGCTCGAGGAGGTCAAGACCGCCAACTCGTCGCTGCCGATCGCGGATGGCTTTCCGGCCTATTTCGCCCAGGCCCGCGCCTTCGTCATCCTCATCGACCCGGCCCAGCAGCGCTTCATCGCCGGCGAGGACACGACCGGCGACGGTCACCCGCTCAACGTCCGGGCCCTGTACCAGCGCTGCCCGCATCTCGGCTGCAAGCCGAACCCGTGCCTCAAGAACTTCTGGATGGAGTGCCCCTGTCACGGGTCGCGCTACGACCGGCTCGGGATCAAGGCGGATGGCCCGCAGTACGGTCCGGCGCCGCGCAGCATGGATCGCTTCTCGATCGCGGTCGATGGCGACGGGGTGCTGACCATCGACACCGGCAAGATCACCCTTGGCCCGTTGCCCGTCGCCCTCGGTCAGCCCGGCATCATCCCGCCGCGCACGCCGACGGGCTGCATCTGACGCCGTGACCGTCGACACCGACCGCCGAGGAGACCGATGACCGACACGCCCGGACGCGAGCCCGCAGGGCCCGAGCCCGAGCCGGAACAGCGGCTGCCGGCCACCCGTCCGCCGGCCGAGGTCGCGCCGGTCGAACGCTTCACCTCGCCGCCCTCGATCCGCGCCGTCGAGCTCACCCCTGAACGCGCGGCGCAGGTCGTGCGCCAGTCGTCGAACGCGCGTTGGATCGGCTTCCTCGCGGTCGTCGTCGTGATCCTCTTCGTGGCGTTGTACTGGTTCTACGAGCTCGGTGCGCCGCTGGGCCTGACCGAGCCTCGCCTGCAGTCCGAGATCACCGCCCAGCAGATCACGATGGTCGAGCGTGGCTACAACGTCTACCAGGCGAACTGCGCTCGTTGTCATGGCGCGAAAGGCCAGGGCGGGATCGGACCGGTCCTCAACGAGCAGGACAAGCTGTTCAGTCACCTCAACGAGAACTACATCCGGAACGTCCTGACCGTAGGCGGTCGCTACGTGTGTGGCGACCCGAAGTCGTTGATGCCGGTCTGGGCCGATACCGGCAAGCCGCCCGGGCCACTCAACTACCGCCAGATCGACGAGCTCGTCGCCTTCCTGATGGCGAACAACGACAAGACCTACATCGTCCGCGACGAGCACCTGCTCGACCCGAAGAAGGATCCGATCACCGGCCAGGTCCTGACGTTCACGGGCTGGCGGGATCCCAACTACAAGCCCGCGCCCGGCGCGACGCCTTTCCCGGATTGCTGGAAGGACGCCTTCGCCTCGGCCAGCAGCGCCCCGTCTGCGCCGGCCGCCTCCACCGACCCGAACGCGACGGTCGTCACGATCACCGCGCAGAACATCGCCTTTACCACGACCACCGTGACGGCACCGGCTGGAGCGGCGTTCACGCTGTCATTCGATAACCAGGACGCCGGCATCCCGCACGACGTCCAGATCAAGGATGCGACCGGTGCCGAGGTCTTCAAGACCGA
This sequence comes from Chloroflexota bacterium, assembly GCA_034666885.1. GTDB lineage: Bacteria > Chloroflexota > Limnocylindria > Limnocylindrales > CSP1-4 > SPCO01. The sequence goes on along the minus strand of JAXDKY010000059.1, from coordinate 3,231 downwards.
CGTCTTCGCGGGCGTCGCCAAGCGCGATTACGCGGTGCCGGCGCTCAAGGCCGGGACCTATCCCTTCGCGTGCACCGTGCACCCCAACATGACCGGGACCCTGACCGCAGAGTGATCGACCGCGACCGGCTCGACCGGTCGGCGGGTGAGGATGGAGGACGATGGCGCAACGGGCGCTCGGAGCCGGGATGATCGTGCCGCGCAAGCGGGCCCTGTTCGGCCTGCTCGACGCCGACGGCTGGGGCTGGGCCGGGGTCAAGGCCTTCGCGTGGCTGGTCATCATCATCCTGCTGCTGGGCTACATCCCGGACCGCGCCTACTACCTCACCGTCAACCGGACCGTGGAGCTGGGTGTGCTCGCGTGGTCACCGGTGAACCTGTGTCCGCCGGGTAACGAGAACCTGCCGTGTCCGGCACCGGTCGGCGCGCTCGCGCCGTGGCACGAATCGCCGCCGGAGCTGGCCCTCCCGACGCCGCTCACCGATGGGGCGGCTATCCAGCTCGGCACGAAGGTCCTGTACATCGGCGGCTCGGATGGCGCCAAGGCGCAGTCGACGGTCTTCGTCGCCCAGCTGTCCGGTATCGGCAACTTCGACGCCTGGACCAAGGGCCCGGACCTGCCGCAGCCGCGGGCCGATGCCAGCGTGGTACAGGTGTCAGGAACGGTCTACGTGATCGGCGGCCTCGGCGCCGATGGCAAGCCGACGACGACGGTCTACACGCTGACGCCCGACCCGAAGACCGGCGTCCTCCCCGAGTGGAAGACCGCGCCCGAGGCACTGACCCTGCCCGAGGCTCGGTCCGGCGCTGCCGGCGTCGCGGCGCCCGACGGCCTCCTGCTCGTCGGTGGGGAAGGCCCGGACGGGCCGGTCGCGACCACGTGGCACAGCCTGTTCGACCCACAGGGCGTGTTGCAGGCCTGGGAGGTCGAGGCGCCGCTCGTCGCGCCCCAGGCCGACGCGACAGCGTCCATCATCGGCAATGACATCTGGTTGTACGGCGGCCACGACGCGAACGGTCCGGTCGCGACCGTGCAGCGCGGCGATCTCGGACTCGAGGCTCTGGAGGGCTATCCGGCGAATCCCAACGAGGGCAAGGTCGTCGTCTGGGGCGTGAATCCGGCGGCGAACCTGCCGGGGCCGCGCGACGACGGGACGGGTTGGGCCGCGAACGGGTCGCTTTACATGGTCGGCGGCAAGAGCGCCGACGGCCCCCAGCGCGAGACGTACTGGGCCGTGCCGAACATCGCCGGCGAGATCCCGGAGTGGAAACACCTCGACGTCAGCGACCTGCCGTACGGCGTGTCGGGCGGGACCGTGATCGTGACGGGTCCCAATGCCATCGTCGTCGGCGGGGCACGAGCCGAGGGTCCGGTTGCCACCAGCCTTCGGGCGAACACCGCGCCGCAGAGCCCGTTCTTCCAGGTCGGCCTTGTCGGCGCGACGGTCCCGGGTCTCAAGATCGACGGGGAGATCGGCCAGCAGCTCGGCTACTTGAATGCGGCAGGCGCAGGCACGGTCGACTTCGTCCTGCTGTTGATCATCGGTTGGGCGTTCGCTCATCGCGAGCGTGCGCGCGAGATGGTCGCCAGGGTCGTTCGGCGGCGGCGCGACTGAGGTTGGAGCGGCGGCCCGCGACTGAGGTCGCGGGGGGGCCGCGACGGAGGGTCGACCGGACCGCGTCAGCCGGGGAGGTCGCCCTCGCCCGGTGCCGGCGTCCCATGGCGGACCGGCAGCCCGGCCCGTTCCCAGGCATCCATCCCGCCCGCGACATTGACCACGTCCGTCCGCCCGGAGCGGATCAGGAACCCGGCCGCGGCGGCCGACCGACCGCCCAGGTGGCACACGACCATCAATGGCCGATCCGACGGCAGCTCCCCGGCCCGGGCCGCAAACGCCGACATGGGCACGAGCACGGCCCCGGGCGCCCGGACCGCCTCGAATTCGTTGGCTTCGCGGACATCGACGAGCAGCGGACTTGTCGGATCCTCGCGCAGTCGGCGTTCGGCTTCGGCGACGTCGATGGTCGGGATGGCGGGACCGGGGTTCATCGGCTGCTCCAGCTGATCGGGATCGGGGCGGTGGGCCGGTCCTCGGCAAGATCCGCCAGGCGCTGGTCGATGGCCACGCACAGGCCGACCACATCGATCCGGAGCTGTGGGACCGGATCGCCACTTGGCACCCGTCGGAGTCGATCACGCGCACCCTCGAGGTTGCGTGCCACTCCACGGGGATTGCCGCGGACGCCGTGGACGTCCGCCGCGGCGACCTTGATCAGGCCCGAGATGAGATCTCGCTCGGCGGGATCGTCCGTGCCCATCCAGGCGGGCTCCATGAGCTCGTGGGCCTCGAAGTAGTCGCCGGCCGCGTACGCCCCGAGGCCGGCCATGACGGCGGCCGTTCGCTCGGGCGCCGCCATCGGGCGGTAGGCCTTGGCCCGGCCGTCGGCGTCGATCACGGTCTGTCGATCGACCGGCGGCTGCGGGCGCCCGACGGCGCCGACCACGACCGGGCGACTGCCTCGGTCCGTCATCGTCACTCGAGCTCGATCAGTGGGCGGCGCGCCCCGAACCCCGTGTCGAGCTCGTGCCAGAACGCCACGTCATCCTCGCCGAGCCGCCAGCACAGCCAGACCTGGCGGCCGGTGGCCAGCGCCGGGAAGTCGATGAGCCCCGACTCGATGTCCCGCAGGGTGATCCCGAGCGTATCGATCCTGGCGACCGCCGCGGCCATCTGGTCGATGATGCCCTGCATCCGGAGCCGGATCCGCTGGGTCTCCTCGGGGTCGTCCTGGGCCGAGCCACCACCCGATGCCGCGGAGTGCGCGGCCAGCGCCCGATCGCGCAGCCGGATGAGCTCGGCGCGCTGGTCCGAGAGCGTCGCGAGCAGCGGCCCGACCTCGGTCAGGGCCTCGTTGGCGGCGTCGATATCGAAGAAGCGGGTCATCGCGGGTGATTCTAGCCGGACGTGCGCCGGATGGGCCGCCACGGACCGACGGTCGCGTACCATCGACGTCGCATCGGGAGGAGCAGCGGCACATGGATCTGGGTCTCGACGGCGCCCGGGCGCTGGTCGGCGGTGGCTCGGGCGGACTCGGCGGCGCCATCGCCACGGCGTTGAGCGGCGAAGGCGCGCGGGTCGCGCTCGTCGCGCGGCCGTCGGATCGGCTCGACGGGGCCGTGGAACGGCTGGCAGGCGCGATCCCGGTCGGGGCGGACCTGTCGACGCCCGA
>JAXDKY010000058.1:0-4662 GCA_034666885.1 Chloroflexota bacterium | reverse complement strand
CAAACCGGCGGACCGGCTGCTGCTCGTGAGCGATGCCGTGGCGCTCGCGGGGACCGGCGATGGGCACGGGCAGATCGGCGGTCTCGCGGTCGAGGTCATGGGCGACCGCGTGACCCTGGCCGGGACGTCCACCCTGGCTGGGTCGGTCATCGCCGTGGACACCGCCGTGCGCAACCTCGTGGCCGCCGGCGTCGGGCTACCCGTCGCGGTCGCTGCCGCCAGCCGCAACCCCTTGGCCCTGCTCGGCATCTCGGACCGCGGTCGGATCGCCCCCGGACAGCGGGCCGATCTCGTGCAGCTCGGCGAGGATCTCGCGGTCCAGCGCGTCATGCGCGCCGGCGCCTGGTTCGCGCCCGGAGGGTAGCCGTCAGCGCGCCGGCATCGCCTCGAACGTGCGCTCGATATCGTCGATCATTCGGATCGTCCCATCGACCACGACCTTGAGATAGCGCTCGCCATATTCGGCGGTCGCCTTCCGGGCGTCGCCCCACGTCCCAGACCGGGTGGCGCGATGGACCGAGCCCGGCGCCGAGAAGAAGAAGGCGGTGTGCACCGGGCCCTGATTCGTGACGTCGGGGAACGGCGGCATCTCGGCGTTCGCTCGATCGAGGTCCACGAGCGCCGGGTTGATGGCGAGCACGGCCGAGGTCTCGCCGCGGTTCGCGTGGAGCCCGGTCCCCGGGCCGAAGTACTCGGCCGCCTCGTCCGCGGTCATCCCGTCCCAATAGTTGATCGGGAAGGCGTGCACGCCGGCCGGCATCCGCTCGGCGGCCATCGCACACGCGTACGCGATCGCATACGTGTTGTCGTAGTGGCCGTTGAGGAAGATGATCCGGCTGAAGCCGACCGTCGCGAGGGACACGCACAGGTCCTCGATGACGGCCATGAACGTGGGGATCCGCACCTGCACGACGCCCGTGAAACCGGCGTGCGGATATGACAGCCCGTAGTTGATCGAGGGCGCCACCGCCGCGCCGACCCGCGGCGCCACGCGACGGGCGACCTCGGTCGGGACGATGACGTCGGTGAGGAGCGGCCCATGCGGGCCGTGCTGCTCGGTCGAGCCGGTCGGCACGATCACGGTCTGGTGCTCCGCCACGAAGTCGCTGAGCTCAGGATCGGTCATCTCGCCCAGGAACACGGTCGGCGGCTTCATGCGCTGTCTCCTTGCTGCCCTCAGGCGATGGTCGTGGTCAGGCGTCCGATCCCCTCGATCGAGACGGTGACGGTATCGCCGGCCCGCAGTCGTCGATCGGGTCCGGGCGGCGTAGTCAGGCGCGGCGGCGTGCCCGTGGCGATGAGGTCGCCGGGCCGCAGCTCCAGGTGCTGGCTGAGGTACGCGACGATCTCCGGGACGCCAAGCCGCATCGACGTGGTACGGCTCTCCTGGATCGGCGCGCCATCGATAGTGCAGCGCAGGGCGACATTGGCCGGATCGAAGGCGTCGGCGGTGACGATCCAAGGACCTACGGGGCAGAAGCCCGGCATCGACTTGCCGAGCAGCCACTGATCCCCATCCAGCAGTTCGTCCCTGGCCGAGACGTCGTTGATGCAGGTGTAGCCGAAGACGTGGGCCATGGCATCCTCCGGCGTCACGCCAAACGCCGGCGTGCCGATGACGACGGCGAGCTCGACCTCGGCATCGACATCGTCGGTGACGTTGCGGTCCCAGGCGAGCGTGCCGCCGTGGCCGGCGACCGAGGCCGCGGCCTTGCCATAGATGAGCGGGCGCTCGGGCCGTGGGGCGGCGCCCGGTCCGTCGTAGTTGAGGCCGACCGTGTAGATCGCGCCGGGATCGGGGACGGCGGGGCCGAGCGTCACGGATGCCAGGGGCTGACCAGCGTCGTGGGGCTGGCTGTCCAGCCACGCCGCGAGCCGGCCGAGCGTCGCGGCACCGCCGGCAGCGATCGCGCGGATGCCGGCAAGCCCGGTCGCCTGCGTGTCGATCAGGACGACCCGGTCATCGTCGCGCACGACTACCGGCCGCGGCCGCCCCTCGACCAGGATCGTGCCCAATCGCATGCCGGTCAGGCCCGGACCGTGGGATCGGCGAGGAGCGGTGCCACGGCCGCCCGCATGACGTCGGCCATGCCGCCGACGCCAGTCCAGCGTTCGAAGGCGATGGCCGCCTGCGCGATGAGCATCTCGGAGCCATTGGCGGCCCGTAGGCCGCGCGCTCGCGCCGCGGCCACGAGCCGAGTCTCGGCGGGAACGTAGACGAGGTCGAAGACGGTCGCCGTCGCCGGTAGCAGGTCGACCGGGATGGTCATGCCTTGATCCAGCATGCCGACGGTCGTCGCATTGACCGCCAGGTCGGCACCGGCGAGGGCCGCCTCGAAGACGAGTCCCGAGGAAGGGATGGCGACCACGCTCCCATTCCCCACGCCAGCGAAGCGTTCGGCGAGAGCCCTGGCGGTCGAATCGGTGCGATTCGCGATCGTCACCCAACGCGCCCCGGCGTCGAGGCAGGCATACACGACCGCGTGGGCTGCACCGCCCGCACCCACGACGACGACGGTAGCGCCCGAGAGCGATCGCCCCATCGCGAGCTCGGCGCCGGCCCGGAAGCCGGGCGCGTCGGTGTTGATGCCGACCAGCCGCCCGGACGCCTCGCGGACGACGTTATTCACGGCGCCGATCCGTTCCGCGTCCGGCTCGACGACGTCCACGAGGCCCGCGACGACCCGCTTGTAGGGCGCCGTCACGCCGAGACCGAGCCAGTCGGGTCCGCGAGCATCGCGCACCGCCGCCTCGACCTCGTCCGGCTCCAGCTCGAGAAGCACGTAACGCGCGTCGATGCCGGCCGCGTCGAACGCGGCGTCGTGCATCACCTGCGAATGGCGCCGCTTGAGTGGCTTCCCGAGCAGGCCGACGCGGCGGGTCATCGAGCGGTCATCGGGGTCGCTCGAACGCCCGTGCCGTCACGAGGCGACGGCGATGGCGGGCTGCGGTGGGCGCCGGACCGGGCCGGCGGTCGGCGGGAACGTGACGTTCGGGATGATCTCGTCGACCCACTGGCGCAGCTGCGCCGGGTCCGGCGTCATCGTGTGCAGGAAGAAGTACTCGACGCCGGCGTCCACGCGCGCCTGGAGCGAGGCCACGATCTCGTCCGGCGTGCCGAACAGGTAGACCGTCTCGAGGTACTTCGGTCCGCGCTCATTGCTCATGACCTTCAGGAACGCCTTGTGCTGCTCCTCACGGGCCTTCACCGGGTCGTTCGTCATGACCAGGTGCAGGAAGTTCTCGTGGGCGACCAGGCAGTCGGCGGGGTCGCGCCCGGCCTCGCGAAAAGCCGTCTGGAGCTCGCGCCAGTCGCGAGCGATGTCGTCCGGCGGGCAGGTCGGCCGCGGGATCCAGCCATCCGAGCGGAGGGTTCGCTGCTTGACCGATTCGACGAACTTCGGCACGTCGGGGGACTTCGGATCGGCCAGCTGCGAGCCGCCACCGATCCACAGCAGCGGTCGCTGCGACGTCCGCGGCTCGATGAACACGTCATCGACGTCGTAGTACGTGCCGTGGTAGGTGACCCGCTCGCCTTCGAGCAGCGGCAGCATGATGTCGAGCATCTCGTCGGTGCGCTTCCCGCGCTCCGACTTGTGGACGCCGACCGCCTCGTACTCCGACTCGTTCCAGCCCACACCCGCGCCGAGGATCACCCGGTTGTCGGACAGGAACTGGAGCGTCGCCAGCTCCTTGGCCAGGATGACCGGGTTGCGCAGCGGCATGATCAGGATCGACGTCCCGAGCCGGACGCGTTCCGTCGCGCCGGCGGCGACCGCGAGGGTCGTCAGCGGCTCGAGCCAGTTCACGCTGTAGAACCGCTTGGCCGCCAGCAGGTGGTCGGTGATGAACAGCGAGTCGAACCCGAGGTCCTCGACCTCGCGGGCGAAGCTCTTGATGCCGCGAGCGCGCTCCGGCCCGTCGCCCTCCCAGATGTACGACGGCAGAAAGACGCCGAACCGGCCCACGTCAGCCATGAACGAACCACCTCCGGGGATGCTGGAGCGGCCTCATCGGCCGCGGTACTCGGGGTCACGTTTCTCGAGAAAGGCCGTTGCGCCCTCGAGCAGGTCATCGGTCGCGAAGATCCGGTCGGAGGCGTCGAGCTCGGCGGCGAGGCCTGCGGCGAGGTCGAGGTCCGACGCCTGGTCGATGAGTCGCTTAGCCTCGCGTACCGCGAGCGGCCCGCGCAGGGCGATCTCGGCTGCGATCGCGTCGGCCGCGGTGAGCGCCTCGCCCGCCGGTACGACCTGGTGGACGAGGCCGATCCGCTCGGCCTCCTCGGCGCTCAGGACCCGGCCGGTCAGGATCAGCTCCTTGGCCCGTGCCGGGCCGACCACCCGCGGCAGGCGCTGGGTCCCTCCCGCACCCGGCGTGACCGCAAGCCGCACCTCCGGCAGCCCGAGCCGGGCGCGTTCCGATGCGATGCGGATGTCGCAGCACAGGGCGAGCTCCAGCCCACCACCGAGCGCGTTGCCCTCGATCGCAGCGATGGTCGGCATCGGCAGTTCGGCCAGGCGCCGCGCGACACCCGACTCGAGCGCGTGGCGCACCCGTCCGGCGGGTCCGCGCTGGCTCTCGAACTCGCCGACGTGCGAGCCGGCCGAGAACGCGCGATCGCCGGAACCGGTCACGACGACCGCGCGGACGTCGCCCGGGGCG
>JAXDKY010000057.1:0-3148 GCA_034666885.1 Chloroflexota bacterium | reverse complement strand
GCCCACGGCAACAACTCGATCCTCGCCGATCGGCTCGCGCTCGTGACCAGCGAGATCGTGTGTACGGAGGCCGGCTTCGGGGCGGACATGGGCGCCGAGAAGTTCTTCGACATCAAGTGCCGGGCGTCCGGACTCGCGCCGGATGCGGCCGTCGTGGTCGCCACGGTCCGAGCGCTTAAGATGCACGGCGGAGTCGGCAAGATCGTGGCCGGCAAGCCGCTCGATCCGGCGCTGCTCGAGGAGAACGTCGAAGCGGTGCGGACCGGCGCCTCGAACCTGGCGGCCCACATCGAGATCATCCGGCGGTTCGGTATCCCGGCCGTCGTCGCCATCAATGCCTTCCCGACCGATACCCCGGCCGAGGTCGAGGCGATCCGCGAGGTCGCCATGGCGGCCGGCGCCCGGGATGCGGTCCTGGCCACGCATTTCGTCGATGGCGGCAAGGGCGCCGCGGCGCTGGCCGAGGCGGTCTGGGCGGCGGCCGAGGACCCCTCGCGGTCCTTCAAGTTGCTCTACCCGGACGAGGCGCCGCTCGGGGAGAAGATCCACACGATCGCGACCCAGATCTACGGCGCCGACGGTATCGAGCTGACACCCGCCGCGCAGAAGTCGCTCAAGCTCTACGAGTCGATGGGCTTCGGCCACCTGCCGGTATGCATGGCCAAGACGCAGTATTCGCTCAGCCACGACGCGAACCTCAAGGGCCGGCCATCGGGCTTCACGGTGCCCATCCGGGAGATCCGGCTGTCAGCCGGCGCGGGATTCATCACGCCGTTGTGCGGAGAGATGCGGACGATGCCGGGCCTGCCGTCGGTCCCGGGCGGCCGGAACATCGACATCGACGCGGATGGCAACGTCGTCGGGCTGTTCTAGGGGTGTGCTGCGGCGGGTCCTGTCACCGGGCGCCGCCCGGCCTCCGGTCGCTCCGGCGCTGCGCCTAACGCTCCCTCCGCCGGACGCCACCCGGCGCCACCCGCCGCGCCTCGCTCCGGGCGCTGGCCCGCCGCGGTGCGGTCGGCCCCGTCGGCGGCCCCTGGTTAGACGGGGTTGGTCGCCAGCGTGAAGGCCACGACCACCGCAAGCCCGAGTAGGACGCCGAGGATGCCGGCGCCCCAGGCTGGGACGTCGATCGGCCCGAGTGGCTGCTCGGCGTGGGCGTGGTCGTCGTGCCCGTGCTCGTCGCCGTGATCGTCGGTCGCGTGGTGGGCGACCGCGCCCGCGTGGCCCGGTGCGTCGTCCTGGTGTGGATCCATCGTCATGTCGGCCCTCCGAAGTGGGATTGTGGCAGACGACGCGGGGGCCGGACGAACCCGTAGACTCGGGGTCATGTCAGCCGCCGCGGGGCCCCCACCCGCCGCAGGTCCACCTGCCACTGCAGTCCAGCCGGCCGTCGACGGTGGGTTGATTGCCAGCCTGCGCGGACTCGACGGCGACGGTCGCGGTCTGTTCGCCCTGCGAACCCTGCGGATGTTCGGCTACGGCTTCCTGGCGGTCGCGCTCGTCCTGTACCTCGTGGCCCTGGGCCTCGATGCGCTGACGGTAGGGATCGTGCTCAGTCTCACCCTGATCGGCGACACGCTGCTCTCGCTGTGGCTGACGACCCACGCGGACCGCATCGGCCGCCGGAAGATCCTGGTCGCGGGGTCGCTCCTGATGGTCCTCGCCGGAGCCGTCTTCGCGGTCACCGACTGGGTACCGCTGCTCATCCTCGCCGCCACGATCGGGGTGATCTCGCCGACGGGCAATGAGGTCGGCCCCTTCCTCGCCATCGAGCAGGCGGCACTATCCCAGATCGTCCCTGACGAGCGCCGGACCGCTACGTTCGCCTGGTACAACCTCGTGGGCTATGTCGCGACGGCGACCGGGGCGCTGGCTGCCGGGCTCCTCAGCCAGATGCTGCTCGACCGAGGGGTGGCCCCGGTCGATGCCTACCGCGCCATCGTCATCGGCTACGCGGTGATCGGCCTGGCGATGGCCTTCGGTTTCGGGCGCTTGGGCGACACCGTGGAGGCACCGCCGCGCGAAACCCGCAGCGACGCCATCCGGGTCGTCCTCGGCCTGCACCGCTCGAGGCGGGTCGTGCTCCGCCTGTCGGCCCTCTTCTCGATCGACGCCTTCGGCGGCGGGTTCATCCCGCAGAGCCTGATGGCCTACTGGTTCCACGTGAAGTTCGGCGTCGAGCCCGCAGTCCTTGGCGCGATCTTCTTCGGCGCGAACCTGCTGGCCGCCGTGTCGTCGCTGTCGGCTGCACGGATCGCGAGTCGTATCGGCCTCATCAACACGATGGTGTTCACGCACCTGCCGTCGAACGTGCTCTTGATCCTCGTTCCCCTCATGCCGAACCTGCCCCTCGCCATCGCGGTGCTCCTGCTGCGGTTCAGCCTGAGCCAGATGGACGTCCCGACACGGCAGTCGTACGTGATCTCCGTGGTCGACCCGGACGAGCGCTCGGCGGCGGCCGGGGTGACCGGCATCGCGCGGACCACGGGCGCGGCGATCTCGCCCTCGATCTCGTCCGTGCTGATCGCGAACCCGTCGTTGATCTCGTTGCCGTTCTACCTCGCCGGCGGCTTCAAGATCCTGTACGACCTGCTGCTCTACCGGGACTTCCGCTCTACCGCCCGACTGGGGGCGTCCGCGACGCCCACGACGCCAACGCCGCCGCGCGCCTAGTCGATCGAGGGAGGCGTGCTCGCACTCCGGTTGCGGCCCGGACGACCGGGGGTGCCGAGTCGCCACCAGATGAACAGGACGACGGCGAGCACCACCGCGATCGCGATGGCCAGGTCGAACGGCTGGAGCGCCTCGCGGATCTGGACCCAGTTCGCGCCGAGCAGGGTGCCGGCGTAGACGAGCAGCATCGACCACAGGAACGCGCCGGCGGTCGAATAGGTGATGAATCGCCCGAGCGGCATGCGGGCCACGCCTGCCGGGAAGCTGATGAAGGTCCGGACGATCGGCAGCAGGCGCCCGATGAACACGGTCGCCGCCCCGTGCTTGGCGAAGAACGAATCCGCGAGCTCGATCTCGTGGGGGCGGATCAGCAGGTACTTGCCGTAGCGCTCGAGGAAGGGTCGCCCGCCGTAGGCCCCGATCCCGTAGGCCACCAGCGAGCCCAGCGTGTTCCCGACCGTCGCCGCCACGACCG
>JAXDKY010000056.1:0-5137 GCA_034666885.1 Chloroflexota bacterium | reverse complement strand
GGAGCCAGACGCCGACGAACGCGCCGACGGCGACCAGGATGGGGGCAAGCACATCCACGACCGCATGGTAGGGGTGGCCGCGTCGCCTGCCACGCGACGGCGCATCCGTGCCACGCCGCTGTAATGCGCCGGGCCGCGATTGCAGGAAACTCGTATCGCGAACCCGGACCCAAGGAGGATTGCCCTTGGGACCACGGTACGTTCAGACTCACGCCAGATGGCTTTCGCGCGTGAGCTGCCCAACCCCAGCGGGCTCACGGTCGCCGCCTCGGTCCTCGTCGTCGAGGACGATCCGGCGAACCGCGTGGTACCCACGCGCGAGTCGAGCGTGCCATGACCCTCCAGGACGTCCTGACGCTCGCGCTCGATTTCGCCTACCTGGCCGTCCTCGTCGTTGCCATCGGGGACTACCGCCGGCGTCGCCAGCCCGTCAGTCTCGCCGTGGTCGCGGTGTTCGCGGCCGTCTTCGTCGTCTTCGCCGCCTCGACCGTCGGGCTGTTCCTGCCGGCCATCGGGCTCGTGAGTGGGCTCGCGGCTTTCGCCGCCTTCCTGGCTCTCCCCGTCCTGACGATCAACCTCGTCAGCCATTTCCAGCCCATGCCGGCGTGGCTGGTACGGAGCACGGCCGCGCTGGCGGCGCTCTTCGTGATCGCCACCATCGTGCTCTTGGCCACGGAGGACGCGGCGGACACGGGGGCTGCCGGCGTCGGAGGGCCGATCCTCGCCCTCGTCCTGGTGTCGCTCGCGTTCTTCCTGGTCCTGGAGTTCATCGCTGCGGCCGCGTTCCTGCGCGAGGCCCGCCGCCGGTCCGGAACATCGCGCGCTCGCCTGTCGACGGCCGCCGTCGCCACCGCGTTGCTCGCGGTCGCGGCGCTCGTGATGCTGCTGAGCGGCCTTGGGACCGGGACCGGGGACAGCATCGCCGTCGGCTCGATCTTCCGCGGCCTGGCCCTGGTCGCGGCGTTCGGCTACCTGGGCGCGTTCCAGCCGCCGACGTTCCTGCACCGCTTCGGACAGCAGGCCACGGCCTACGAGTTCGTCCGTCGCCTCAATGCGCTGCCGACGGGCGGCGCGGCCGACGACATCTGGCGGCTCCTCGCCCGCACCTCGGCCGATTCGATCGGTGCCCGTGCGGCCGCGGTGGCACTGCAGGAGGCCGACGGCTCCGTGCGACGGATCACGGTCGGGGCGTGGCCGACGGATGCCTCGGGCGCGGTGAGCGACCCGCGCGAGATCCCGGACGCCGACCTGCCGACCCGCTGGCGGCTATTGCGCCTGCCCCTCGCCCTCGATGGACGGGTGCTCGGCCAGCTCGAGCTGTTCGTCGCGGGCAGTCCGCTCTTCGTCGCCGACGACCTCGAGGTCCTGGAGCTGATCTCCCGTCGTGCGGTCCTCGCGGCCGAGCGCGAGGAGGTCCTCGCCGAGCGCGAGCGGCTCATCGTCGAGCTGCGGTCCGCGAGCGCCGCCAAGAGCGACTTCCTGGCCGCGATGAGCCATGAGCTGCGCACGCCCCTCAACGCGATCATCGGGTTCTCGGAGCTACTGCAGCGACCGCTCACACCGTCCGGCCACGACACGGAGACGATCGAGGAGTTCTCGGGGCACATCCACGGCTCCGGCATGCACCTTCTCGAGCTCATCAACGAGGTGCTCGACCTCGCCAAGGTCGAGGCCGGCAAGCTCGACCTGCGGCCGACCGTCTTCGACGTCGAGGGGCTGATCCGCCACACCGTCGCCACGATGCGACCGCTCGCGGACCGCAAGTCGATCGCGCTTGAGGCGCGAGCCTCCGGGCGCCTGGACATCGAGGCCGACCAGAGCCGGATCCGCCAGGTCGTCTTCAACCTGTTGTCGAACGCGATCAAGTTCACGCCAGAGGGCGGCTCCGTCCGGGTCGAGCTGGCGCGGGTCGGCGACACCTGCGAGATCGACGTGACCGATACCGGGCCCGGCATCGCGCCGGCGGACCAGGCCACCATCTTCGAAGCCTTCAAGCAGTCGTCGGCCGCTGTCGGACAGGAGGGGACCGGGCTCGGGTTGACGCTGGCGCGGCAACTCGTCGAAGCCCACGGCGGCAGCATGGCCGTCGAGTCCGAGGTCGGACGCGGCAGCCGCTTCAGCGTCGTGCTGCCACTCGGGCGGGCGGCCAGGGAAGCCGCGCCGCTCGCGCCCGATCCGGCGGCCAATGGCCAGCGCCTGGTGCTCGCGATCGAGGACGACGCGTCTGCCGCCGAGCTGCTCCGGGTCTACCTCGAGGAAGCGGGGTTCTCGACGGCCATCGCGCCCGACGGCGCGACGGGCATCGACTGGGCGTCATCGCTGCGACCGGCCGCGATCATCCTCGACATCCTGTTGCCCGATCTCGACGGCTGGGAGATCCTCCAACGCCTGAAGCGATCCGAGGCCACCCGCGATATCCCGGTCATCGTCGTGTCGGTGGTGGACGATGCTCCGCTGGGGATCGCCCTGGGGGCGGTCGACTACTTCGTCAAGCCCGTCGCGCGCGAGTCGCTACTCGGGTCGCTCGGACGCCTCACGTTCACGACCAAGGTCCAGACGCGCACCGTGACCGCCCTCGTGATCGACGCCGAGCCAGGCGCGGGAACTCGATACCGCGAACTGCTGGAGCCCGACGGCTTCCGGGTCATCACGGCCGCGACGGGACAGGACGGCGTGGACCGTGCGCGCAGCGAGCAGCCCGACCTGATCCTGCTCGATCTCATCCTGCCGGACACCGATGGCCCGGACCTCGTGGCCCGCCTGAAGGCCGATCCGACGACGACCGACATCCCCATCTGGGTCACGACGCGTGGCCATCTCGACGATGTCGAGCGGGCCAGGATCAATGGCCAGGTGCAGGGCATCGTCGGGGGCGACGGCACTGGATTCGAAGCGTTGAAGGTCTGGCTTGAGCGGGTCGCCGCCGGGCCGGCGCGCGTATGACCGAGCCGCGCGGCGCCGCGATCCTGGCGGTCGAGGACGAGTTCCGCAACGCCGCACTCCTGCGGGCCATCCTCGTGCCGGCGGGCTACGACCTAACGATCGCCATGTCCCTGGCTGAGGCGCGGGCGCGACTCCGGGAGCGGACGCCCGCGTTGCTGCTGCTCGATCGGCACCTTGGGGACGGTGACGGCCTGGACCTCGCCCGTGAGTTGCACGACGCCGCCGCGACCGCCGACATCCCGATCCTGCTCGTCAGCGCCAGCGTCCTGCCGGTCGACCGGATCGCCGCGGAGGAGGCCGGCTGCGCGGGCTTCATCGACAAGCCGGTCCGCGTCGACGCGCTGCTGGCCGAGGTCGCGCACCACCTGCGCGGCGCGGGACCCCGCTAGGTCGCCCGCAGGTCCAGCGCTCGGCCCCAACCCAGCCAGCGGACCGCCACCAGGACCCCGAAGGCGGCCAGGACGAGGATGGCTGCTGCCGCGATCGAGGCGTCGAGGTCGCCCGACCCGAACTGCTCGTAGACGACGAGCGGCAGCGTCTGCGTTCGCCCCGCAACGTTGCCCGCGAACATGATCGTCGCGCCGAACTCGCCGAGCGCGCGTGCCCAGCTCATCACGATCCCGGCCGCCAGGGCGGACCCGGCGAGCGGCACGGTGATCCACCGGAAGACCTGCCGCTCGGCCGCCCCATCGACGCGCGCAGCGTCCTCGAGGTCGCGGTCGACACCGGCGAAGCCGGCCCGCGCCGAGCGAACGAAGAACGGCGCGGCCACGAAGACCTGGGCCATGACCACAGCCAGCGTCGTGAACGGGATCGTCAAGCCGATGACGTCGAGCGACGAGCCAACGAGTCCGCGTCGGCCGAAGACCAACAGCAGGGCGAGGCCGGCAACGGACGGCGGCAGCACGATGGGCAGGTCGACGATCGTCTCGATGACGGACGATCCGCGGAACCGGCGGCGGGCCAGGGCATAGGCGAGCGGCGCCCCGAGGACCACGGTCAGCAGGAGGCTGACGGCGGTCGTGGCGACGCTGAGCCCCAGGGCTTCGAGCACGACCGGATCGCCGAGCGCGGTCGCGAGGGCCCCGCCCGCGACGGCGCGGACGACGAGGACCAGGACCGGCAGGCCGAGAAAGAGGACCAGCAGCGCGACCAACGCGCCGATGGCCGTACGCTCGATCTTCAAGATCCGGGCGATCGGAACCCGAAGGACCCGAAGATCTCCTGCGCTTCGCTGCCGTTCAGCCAGTCGAGGAAGGCCCGCGCGTCTTCGAGGTGGGCGGAGCGCCCGACCACGGCGCCGGCGTACTGGGCGATGACCTCGGCTTCCGGTGGGATCGCGACGGTGGTCACCGCATCGGAGGCGACCGCGTCCGTCGCGTAGACGATCGCTGCGTCACCCTCACCGAGCTCGATCTTGGCGACCACGGCCTTCACATCGTCCTCGCGCGAGACGACATTCGCGGCATACGACGCCGCAAAGCCCGGGGGCGATCCAGGGAGGGCGGCCAGCTTGGTGACCAGCTCTTCGGCGTACTTCGTGATGGGCACGGCATCGGCCGCGGCGACGATCTTGACGCCCGGATGCGCGAGGTCGCTTGGCGCGTTGATCCCGGCGGGGTTAGCGGTCGGCACGATGATCGTTAGTCGGTTGTCGACCAGGAGCTTCGCTTCACCGGCCGTCAGCCCGGCGGTCACGAGGGCGGCCGGATTCTTGGTGTCGGCGGACAGGAACACGTCGGCCGGTGCGCCCTGCTCGATCTGCGTCCGGAGCGCGGACGAGGCACCGGTCGAGATGGTGATCGTGACCCACGGGGCGATCTGGGCGTACCGGGCCTTGAGCGGCTCGAGGACATCGCGCAGGGACGCGGCTGCGTAGACCGTCAGGTCGACGGACGCCCGGCTGGGTGCCGGGGTCTCGGTTGCGGCTGCTGCCGCCGCCGACGGGGTCGCGACGGCCGGAGGCACGATCGACCCCTCGGGGGAGGCCGGCGATGCCGGCCCGCAGGCGGCCAGGATCGTTGCCACGACGAGCGCCGCGACCAAGGTAGCGGCGAGACCCGGCGCGCTCAGGCGCGCGCCTCCCCTCACGCGCGCGCCTCCCGCACGGCCGTCGCCTCGACGAT
The DNA here is from genome assembly GCA_034666885.1 of Chloroflexota bacterium. Classification (GTDB taxonomy): domain Bacteria; phylum Chloroflexota; class Limnocylindria; order Limnocylindrales; family CSP1-4; genus SPCO01. The sequence goes on along the minus strand of JAXDKY010000056.1, from coordinate 68 downwards.
CACGGTCGTCGCCTTGACCACGCCGGTCGCCTCGTCGCCCTCGCGCAGGTCCATCTCGTCGACCGCCT
>JAXDKY010000055.1:0-3724 GCA_034666885.1 Chloroflexota bacterium | reverse complement strand
GCCCGGCGGGACACGCCGAGTTTGGCCAGGATGTGTTCGACGTGCGCGCTCGCGGTCTTCGCCGCGATCGATAGCTCGCCGGCGATCTCCGCGTTCGTCATGCCCTCCGAGATCAGGCGGGCGACCTCGAACTCGCGGGCGGTCAACGGCCGCCACGGCTCCTCGAGCGTGCCCCGCCCGCGCCCGATCCTGGCGAGCTCATCCGCGCGGGCGATCAGGGGCTGGCTGCCGAGTCCCTCGGCCGTCGCGTGGACCGTGGCGAGGAGCGACGCGGCCTCAGCGTGGCGGTTGGCGCGCATGAGGCACGACGTGAGGTCCAGCCGGGCCCACGTCGCCTCCCAGGTCCGTCCCCGCTCGTCCCAGCCGCGCGCGGCCGCTTCGATCGCCTCGCGGGCCGCCGACAGGGACCCGGCCGACAGGCGCAGCAGGCCGTCGGCGTGGGAAAGGGCCGGTCCCGCCACCGCATCCCACCCGGCAAGGTGGTCGCCGATCCGCGTCCGCCAGCGCTCAGCCTCCTCGGGCCGGCGAGCGGCCAGGTATGCCCGGGTCCCCGTGACGACGAACGGGATCGCCAGCGCCCGCTCGCCGGTCCTCAAGGCGAGTTCGAGGCCGTCCTCACATCGTGCGATGGCCGCGCTCGCGTCGCCACTCATTAGGTCGGCCTCGGCGAGCGCCCAGAGCGGCGTCAGGATGAACTGCACCTCGTCGATCCGCCGCCCGGCCGTCAGCGACTCCTCCAGCCAGCGACGGGCCTCGTCCGTCCGGCCGCGACCCAGGGCCACCAGGCCGATGACGTCGAGCGACCCGATCACCCCGCGGCGGCAGCCGCGATCGACGAGCTCATGACGGGCGCGCTCGTCCGCGGCGTCCCAGCGACCGGCGCCCCAGTCAAGGAGGGCGGCCGTCGTGGCCATCATCTGGCGGCAGTGCGACTGCTCGATCGCGTCGGCGTACTGGAGCCCCTCGTCGAGAGCGATCTCGGCTGCGCGGTGGTCCATGATCCGCGCGGCCATGATCGCGATGTTGCGATAGCCCGTGACACCGACCGACTCGAACCCGGCGTCGCGAGCCTCGCGCGCGGCGCGCATGCCGTCCCGGAGGCCCGTCTCGTGGCGGCCGTCGACGATGTCGATCCTGGCCAGGACCAGATCGGCCTCGAGCACCGTCTCGCGATCCCCGACGGACTCCGCCAGGTCGCGTGCCGTGCGTGCCTCGTCGCCGGCCGCGATGAGGTCCGATGTCAGTAGTCGGTGGTCCGCGCGCAGGCTCAGGGCGTACGCTCGGAGCGACTCGCGCTCGTGGTCCGCCGGCAGGTCCGCGATCTCGTCAAGAGCGCGATCGGTGAACGCTTTCACCTCCGAATGCGGCGCCCCATCCCGGGCCGCGAGGATCGATATCGTGATCAGCATGGTGGCGGCGTTGAGCGGTCGGTCGGCCAGTTGGTACAGCTCCCGCGCCCGTTCGGCGGCTGCGAGGGACTCCTCGTTCCGCTCGATCGCGGCGGCGGCGTCGGAAAATCGCTCGTACAGCTCCGCCTGCTCACCGAGAGCGACGTCGGCCGGCATGTTATCGGTCGCTCGACGATAGAGCTCGAAGGCCTCGTGCCGGGCCGAGATGCGGCTCGCCTCGGTGGCACCGGTCATCGCCGCTCGGAAGGCCTGCGACCGCAGGCCCGCCCGCTCGTAATGGCGCGAGGCGTGGATGACGCTGGCACCCTCGAGGCTCATCCCGAACTCGGCCGCCTGCGCGTGGAAGCGGCGCAGCATCGCCGGCGACAGGCTCCCGTACACCGCGTCCCGCAGGAGCTGGTGGCGGAAGTCGTAGTAGCCCTGGTCGATGTAGTTGAAGGGGAGCAGGAACGACGCGTCGACCAGCTCCTCGATCGTGGGTTCGAGCTCGGCGAGTGGGCGGTCGACCATCCCGGCCATCACGTCCGGGCTGAAACAGCGGCCCACGACCGCAGCGGCGCGGGCGACCAGGCGCGCCTCGTCGGACAGGCGCGCGAGCCGGGCGAGGACGGCATCGGCGATCGTGTCCGGCACCTTGGCTTCGCGGATCCGGCGACCATCGGCCCGTGCGTCGTCGTCGAGCGCCCCGAGGAGCTCCTCGATGTGGAGGGGGATGCCGTTCGTCCGCTCATACACGGCCTCGACGACGTCGCGGGGCGCTGGAAGCTGGCCACCGAGGATGAGGGTGGTCGCGACCGCCGTCTGTTCGAGCGTGAGTGGCTGGAGGCGCGCCTCTCGGGCATCTCGCTGGCTCAGCATCCGGGAACGCCACTCGCGATGGAGGGAACCCGCCGGGAACTCGTCGGCTCGGTAGCCCGCCAGCAGGAAGAGCGGTCGCTCGGCCACGTGGCGGGCGAGCTCGCCGATCACCTCGAGGCTCATTTCGTCGGTCCAGTGGAGGTCGTCGAAGACCAGCATCGTCGGGCGGTCGATCGCGTCGAGGATCCGGTCGGCGGCGCCGCGGACGAGCAGGCGACGCGAGCCGAGCGCATCGCCCGTGTGGATCCCGTCCATCGCGAGCAGATCGGGTCCGAGCGAGCCGAAGGCAGGGTTCTCGCGCATGCCGTTCGCCATCTCGCGGATCGATGCCAGGGGCACCTCGCGGTCCTGGGGAGCCACGCTCCCACCGTCGACGCGGACGCCGGCCGCCTCGGCTTTGCGGATGGCCGCCCGGATCAGCCGCGTCTTGCCCAGTCCAGCCTGGCCGGACAGGAACAGGGTGTGACCACGGCCCTGGACCGCCTCGGCGATCAAGTCGTCCACGAGCTCGAGCAGGTCGTCGCGGCCGACGATGACCGGACACAACACGGATCCGACACGACTCATAGGCGAGAGTGTACGCAACGCTCATCGCGCGGCATCGGTCGAATGACCGATAGGCCGGGGTTGCGGCGCGCTACCATCGAAGCGATGTTGCGCCCGGACACCATCCGCGAGGCCCCCAAGGCGGTCCTGCACGACCATCTCGATGGAGGACTGCGCCCGGAGACGATCGTGGACCTCGCCGCCGAGTACGGCTACGACGGCCTGCCGACGCGCGACCCCGAAGCCTTGGCGGCGCACATCCGGCTCGGCGCCGACCGCAAGTCGCTCGAGCTGTATCTCGAGACCTTCGCCCACACCGTGGGCGTCATGCAGGAACGCGACGCGATCGTCCGGGTCGCCGCCGAATGCGCGGAGGACCTGGCCGCCGACGGCGTGGTCTACGCCGAGGTACGCTACGCCCCGGAGCTGTCCACGGAACGTGGCATGACGCTCGACGAGGCGGTCGCCGCCAACCTCGAAGGGTTCAAGGTCGGCGCCGAACGGGCCGCCTCGGCCGGCCGCCCGATCGTCATGAAGATGCTGGTCACGGCGATGCGCCAGGCGGCCCGTTCGGTCGAGGTCGCGGAGTGCGCCGTCCGCTGGCGCGACGCCGGCGTGGTCGGCTTCGACGTCGCGGGGCCCGAGAAGGGCTACCCACCGACGCGCTACCTCGACGCCTTCGAATACATCCGGCGAGAGAACTTCCACATCACGATCCACGCCGGCGAATCCTTCGGCCTGCCGTCGATCTGGGAGGCGCTCCAATTCGCCGGTGCCGAGCGCCTCGGCCACGGCGTGCGCATCGTCGACGACATCACGGTCCGCGACGACGGCTCGGTCGAGCTCGGCCGGCTGGCCGCGTTCGTCCGGGACCGGCGAGTGCCGCTCGAGATGTGCCCGACCTCGAATGT